>JBLHLO010000143.1:0-5945 GCA_047621105.1 Alphaproteobacteria bacterium | reverse complement strand
GGCTGTCTTCGATCATGGTTTGGCAAACATGCAACTGGTATTGCCACCCGCGATGCGAGAAAGCAACGGTCTGTCTTCGATGAGCCAGGGCAGTTGCTTGCGGATGTGCCGTGTATTGGCGTGGTTAGGGAAGCGCGCCATATAGGTTTCCGTCCAGGCCATATGATGCCAACGCCCGCGCGGTTCGGTGAAGCGTAAGTCCTGTTCGCGCCAGTCGTGCGCAGGGCCGGGGTTACGATTGGCGCGCGCATAAGCAAACACGATTTTGGGCTGGGCAATCGCTTTGATCAGGAAGGCAATGGCGTGGTGAAGAGAGCGCCCTTCGATCTTAAGTGCATAGAGATCATGGCCTTGCTGTGTAGCGGTTTCGGCGATGGTGACCAGCATGGAAATGGCATAGTTCTGATACCATAACGCACGCGCGCCGCGGGCCGTTTCAAGGGGCAGTGATCCATCGGCGCGCATCTGGCGCAGCGCCACCTGGTAACGTTCAATACCCTTTCGGTAGCGGTTATTATCTGCGTCCAGTGCCCCCCACATGATATTAACAGTATCGCGCAGGTATCGGTGGTTGTTGCAATTTCTGGTGTCTTGATTAGCCGGGCAATTGACGACCCGTTTGTTACGGTTACGGCCGCCGGTGTTGGTATCGGCAAGCGCCACCACATGCGCGATCCAGGTATCGACCAGCTTTCTATCAGTAGGCTTAACCTGTGGATTGGTGCGTACCAGCGCCCAGTTGGGGATCAGCGATACCAATGTGCGTTTAAGGCCAAAGGTAACGGCGGTATTGGAACCGGCAACGGTGTCTTCCAACTTGGTCATGGCCTCAGCCTGTGCCCAGACCCTGACGGTGTTCATGAACCGGTCCAATGCACGCATTGACCCCGTGCCATAGGCATCGGCGCCACTGATGATCATCGTCCAATCGAATGGGGTGACACGTTTGTCATTGCCGCCATAGCCGAGACGCCCGATCAGGCTTTCCAGTGGTTCATCGGGGAGTTGATGGTGGGGCAGGTCACGCTGGCAAAGGTGGGGGGCGGCAAGGCCAAGTCGGGCCAATTCAGCCTGTCGCGCCACGTGGTTCACCAATACCCTGCCCGGCTTTTGGACCGTGTAAGACGCCAGCGGCGGGGCAGTGCCATGGGCCGATTGCGCAGCCAGACTGCCGCCATGCACGACGGTGCCGATCCCTAAAACGGTGGCAATGGTGGCGAGGCTATTCGGGTTCAAGGTTGATCCCTCCATTCACCTACATTCATACTGGCATTCATACTGGTTCCGTGACCACCGCTTGCTCCTGGTGGCTAAGCAGCCTATTTTGCAAGGAAAAGGCGGATACCGCCACCCACACGCTGTGGGGCACACACATGGGGCTATGCAGGGAGGCCGTATGACACTGATTATCAACAATACAGATGTTCATGAAGTGCTGAGCATGGAGGAAACCATGGCGGCGCTGGAGCGATCCTATGCCGATCTCCTGGCTTCCGAAGCCGTGTGCCGTCCCCGCATCGATATTCAGATTCCGACGGACGAGCCCGGCAAAACCTATCAATGGGGCACCATGGAGGGCGGCTCGACGCGGGGGTATTTTGCCATCCGCATGAAGTCCGACGTTCTGACCCAGGAGAACAAGAATGGTATCCCGACCGAGGAGAAATTCTGCGTTCAGCCCGGGCGCTGGTGTGGATTGATCTTGCTGACGTCGATTGAAAATGCTGAGCCGCTGGCGCTCTTTAATGATGGTATTTTACAGCACATGCGTGTCGGTGGGGACGGCGGTATCGGGGTTAAGTATGCCGCACGTGAAGATGCCGAAGTGGTTGGCATGCTCGGCTCCGGCGGCATGTCGCGCAGCCATATGGATGCCATCATGGCAGTACGCGACATAAAGAAATTACAGGTTTTTTCACCGACCCGGGCAAACCGCGAAAAATTTGCCGAGGAGATGCGGGCCAAGTTCGATATTGAGGTGCAGGTCTGCGACGCGCCGGAACAGGTTTATCGGGGCGCTCATATCCTTGCGGCTCTCACCGACGCGACAGTGCCCGTTACTGATGGCGCTTGTTTGGAGCCGGGCTCCCATATCGTGGTGATTGGTGGCGCCGGCGCGCCCGACGATGCAAGCATCGACAAGATTGATGTCAGCGTGCGGTTCGGCAATGCACCGCAACCGTGGGGCTTGCCGGAATTCGGTAAGGGGCGCTCTCGCCTGACCTATGCGGCGATGACCGAACAGGTAGCGGATAAATTTATGTCGCCTGATGCCAAACGGGGTGGCCGCAAGGCAGTGGCTGAGGACCGGGTGGTGTGGCTCGGGGATATTATGGCCGGGGAGGTTAAGGCGCGGACGTCCGATGATCAGATCACCTATTCCGAGCGAGGGAATCTGCAAGGCGCGCAGTTCTATGCTGTCGCCGGGCGCGCATACGAATTGGCCAAGGCTGCGGGCCGGGGCCATGATATTCCGACCGATTGGTTTTTACAGGACATCAGGGATTGATGTCTTGAAGAAGAATGGGTGATCCGCAGCGTGGAGACCGCCCGATTTTTAAGCCTGTGCCCAAGCCGTCACAGAAACGGATTGGCACTCAATAATTTAAGGGAGCCCGCTATGAACCGTTATCCCAAAATCTTGGCGGCCGTTTTTACCATGATCCTGTTTGGTTTTGCCCAAACCGCCGTCGCTGCCGACAAGATGACCCTGAATAAGGTCACCGACGGCGTGTATATGATGGAAAATTCACGCGGGTCGAGCAATTCGACTTTCGTCATCACCAATGATGGTGTTTTGGTTTTCGACTTTGATATCCGAACCGCCGGTCAGGTGTTGGCGGCGATCCGCAAGCTAACTGATAAGAAGGTGCGTTATCTGGTGTCGTCCCATTCGGCGGGTGATCACGCCACTGGCGCCTGGCATTTCCGTGCCGATAAGCCGATCTACATTGCCAGCCGCCCGCAGGTCCGCGACCTCAATATGCAGGAAGCGGATGAATTCAAGCAACGCCAAGGCGAGCGTGCCTATTACAAGGATAAAGAACTGATCAAGCCCGACGTCGCTTTCGACAACGCGATGACGCTTTATTTCGGGGGGCTGACGTTCCACATCAAGCATGAGGGGCAGGGCCATTCTACCGGCGATACCACCATCTATATCCCGCAGAAACGAGTCTTCCTGGCCGGTGATATTTTGGACACGGAAATTCATCCGGGCCAGGGGTCGTCGTCTAACGTGTATTATTCGGTCATCGACGGCTGGATGAAGATCATCGACAACATTAAGGCCCGCAACTTGCCGGTGGATACCTATATCCCCGGTCATGGGCCGGCACATGTTGGTCGTGGCGCTGCCGATCTTGATGAACAGAAGGGCTATTTCATTACGATCCGCGATGAAGTGGCCAAACGCATCCAGGCAGGTCAGTCGCTTGCTCAAATTCGTAAGGAACTCAAGAAATTACCGGGTGTCTATGCCAAATACAAACGCGGGTCGAGGCTGCGTAATTTCATCACCCGTACGTATCACCAGATTCAAGGCAAACGCTGGTAAGTCGATGTAATGCCCGGCGGCTTGTTGCTGCCGGGCGCTTAAATTGGAGGTAGAATCGTGACGTTATTTCTGAATAACGAGGTCGTGGCCGAAGTTCTGACCATGGAGGACACGATTGCCGCGCTGGAAGAATCCTACCGCCAGTTGGTGAGCAAGGAATCGGTTTGCCGCCCGCGCGTTGATGTTCAGATTCCGACGTCGGATGACAAGAAGATTTATCAATGGGGTACCATGGAAGGCGGTTCCCAGTCGGGATATTTTGCTATTCGCATGAAGTCCGATGTGATCTTTGAACAAGAATACAATGGTGTCATCACTCAGGAAAAATACTGCACTCGTCCGGGCATGTTTTGCGGCTTGATCCTGCTAACCTCCATTAAGAACGGCGAACCCTTGGCCTTCATCAATGACGGCGTGTTGCAGCATATGCGGGTCGGTGCTGATGGTGGTATCGGCGTCAAATATATGAGCCGCGAAGATTCCAAAGTGGTTGGCATGTTGGGTTCCGGCGGTATGGCGCGCACCCACATGGAAGCTTTTATGTGTGTGCGTAATATTGAAAAGCTTCTGGTATTTTCACCGACCCCCGCCAACCGTGAAGCCTTTGCCGAAGAGATGCGGCAAAAATATGGGATCGAAGTCGTGGTTTGCGATAATCCCCGCGATGTTTACCGTGGCGTCGATATTATCGCAGGTGTTACCGATTCGGCGGTGCCGGTGCTCAATGGCGAATGGGTGGAAGAGGGTTGCCATGTCGTCAACGTCGGCGGTGGCGGCGGTAAGCCCGATCAGAAAACCCTGGATAAAGTGGACGTTTATCTGCGCTTCGGTAATGCACCGGCCCCCTGGGGGCAACCGGATATGGCGCTTGAGGACGAATTCATTACTTATGCCGCACAGCCGGCGTTTAATTCCAATTTCAAGATGAAGCGCTCTGGCAAACGTGGGCACGGCGCGGCGTTGCCGGACCGCATGATCACCTTTGAGGACATTTTCAAGGGCACCAACCGTGGCCGCACATCATCGACCCAGATCACCTATTCAGAACGTGGCAACCTGCAGGGCGCGCAGTTTTGGGCGGTTGGGGGTGTGGTTTATGAAAAGGCCAAGGAACGCGGGCTTGGCCATGAAATCCCGACTGAATGGTTGTTGCAGGATATCCGTGACTAAGGGGCGCGACTGACCGATTGCGCGTCAGGGAAGTATGATCGGCCGCTTGGGGATCAAGACGGTCACGATCAGAATCGCGCCGCAACCGGCCAGCACATAAAACAACCAGCTCGGGTTGCCGGCATCCAATACCCAGCCGAAAACCAGTGGTGCGATTGCGCCACCGATTGCCGCGCCGGTGGCGACCATACCGATAGCTTTGCCAAAGGAATCTGGCGGGATCACGGCGCGCATCATCATGTCGCGGGCGGGCCTTAGCACGCCTTGCAGGGCACCGGCTGCACACATCACACCGACGATCAACACGATGGACATGTCAACTGCGCCGACGACAATGAACAAAATGTTGGAGGCCAGCAGCACGATGACCGAAATCAAGATATGACGCGGCGTTTTATCAACGATGAAGCCACCTGCCAGCACGCCCAGCGCACTGGCGATCAAATAGCCGGTCAGCGCCCCGGAGGCGACCGTCAACGGTGTGTCGCGCAGTTCCGCTAGCGCGGCGACCGTGAATGAATGGACCCCGTGAGTGGTCAGCGCGTTGAAGATGAAGAAGATGAAGAACAGGACCAGCGAACCGGAAGCTAATAACCGAAGTTCCTCGAAAAATCCGATGTCCTTGGTTTTAACGGGCCGCACCGTATCATCGCGCACGATCCGCCATTGGCTGGCGATGAGAAAGGTGACGAAGAACCCAATGGCGCTGGCCACCATAATCGCGACGCGCCAATCCCAAATTACGGCGATGGTGACGATCAGGGGCGGCGCAGCCACGCGTCCGGAATGGGCTGTAAACATATTGATGCCGAACGCGCGCCCAACCCAGGACGGATCGATCGAAGCATTGAGGATGGTGTAATTGCATGGCCGCATGGTGGCCAGCCCAGCCCCGAATAGAACCATCAGCAGCAATGCCCACCAAAAATTTGGGATGAACGCCAACATGCCGAAACTCGCTGATTGCACAAATAGGCCGATGATCAGCAACTTCTTGCCGCCTAGTCTATCGACAAGGAACCCAACCGGGATTTGTAACAGGCCGGTGGTCACCGCGCGAACGGTCAAGATCAGGCCGAGCATCGTATAGGACACGCCAAAATCGATCTTGAAGAATGGGATCAGGGCCGGCAGGCAGAGAACATAGAAATTCGCCAACGCATGACCCCCACTGATCAACGTCAGAATGCGAACGCTTTGGCTGTAACGGTCGCTATCG
>JBLHLO010000142.1:0-6034 GCA_047621105.1 Alphaproteobacteria bacterium | reverse complement strand
GCCATAAAAATTTAGCTCGAAACTGTCACGTAGAATTTTTTCGTCAACCTCACCAATTCTACCCTGCCAAGCGCGGCCGGCATTAGACACCAAGATGTCGAGCCCACCAAAGGTCGCGGCGATATCTTTGAATGCGCGCTTCACGGACGCGGCGTCAGTCACATCACAGGTGAAGGCGGTACATTTTAACGCCCCGGCGGCTTCGGTAAGCGCCTTCGCGTCACGGTCGAGGAGCACGACATCGGCACCCTCGGCCTTAAAAGCCGCTGCCGTCGCCCGGCCGATACCTGACGCCGCGCCGGTCACCGCCACCACGTTGCGCGCCAGCGGTTTCTCAGCCGCCTTGCCAAGCTTGGCCTGCTCCAGAGACCAGTATTCCATGTCGAACATATCGGCTTCGGCGACGCATTGATAACGGCCGATGGATTCAGCCTGCGTAATGGTGCCAACGGTACTTTCCGCGATATCGGCGGCAATGCTTGCCGCGGATTTTGACGCCCCGACGCCGAATAGGCCAAGACCCGGCACCAACACCACGCGCGGCATGGGATCAAGCTCTGTTTTGATGCCGCCAAGCCGCTTGTTGTTGCATTTGAAATAAGCGTGATAGCGAGTGACAAAATTATCCACCGCTTGCCCTGCCCCTTTGCGGAACCCGTCGATTGCACCGGCCTGAGGCGCCGGCAAAATCACCGGCCAGTTCTTGGTGCGAATCGTGTGATCGGGCGTCACCACACCGGTCTGGGCGTAGCGCCCCAGATCACGACCGGCAACATAGGCCCTGATGGCAGGCGAGGTGCGAAAGTCGAGCACCATGCGTTTGACCGCGTGATTTTCGCCCCGTATGGCACAAAGACCGCGGATCACCGGGGCCACCTCTTCTATCTTGGCAATTGTTGCCGGCAGGCACTTAGGCACGAATACCTTCCTTTTCACGCCCTTACGCACGCGATTTTCGGCCAGCGACACCATCTCGATCATCAACTCATAAGCCTCATGCGCACTGTCGCCAAAGGTAAAGATACCGTGCCGTTCCAGGATCAAACCTTCGACCGACGTGTCTTCCTCAAACACATCGACCGCCTTCTTGGCCAATGCAAAACCCGGCATGATATAAGGCACATATCCCATGCGCTTGCCGTAAAGGCGCCGGCAGATGACGTTGCCATCAGGCTGGTCGATGACCGCTAACACGGCGGTGGAATGGGTATGATCGACGAATTTATGCGGCAAGAAAGCGTGCAGCAGGGTTTCCACCGACGGATTGGGGGCCGAGGCATCGAGCAGATTGATGCGCTGGGCATTGACCATGTCCTCGTCAGAAAGAGAGTCGAGGCCGCGCAATTTACGGATCGGGCCGAGCCTTACCGCCGGCAAGCCCGGCGGTTCGATATCCGCCATGTCCCAGCCCGAGCCCTTGACACAGAGCACGTCTATCAGGCGCCCCATCTGATCGGGGACAACCGTTTTGACCGAGGTATTGCCCCCGCCATGCAGCACCAAGGCTGGGTCGCGGCCCAATAGGCGCGAGGTATAGACGCGCAAGGCCACATCAGCGTTGGCCCTCTGCTTGCCGTAGCGAGCTACGTAAGACTTGGCTTCCTTATCGGACCATTTGCTCTTCATTCGATCACTGTCTTTTTCAATCAGGCGTCGTCCGTGCCGCACATTCAGGATAAAGTGCTGCGAGCGATTCACGGTTAGCGGCGGCAATACCGCGCTCGGTAATCAGGCCGGTCACCAGCCGGGCCGGCGTCACATCGAAGGCTGGGTTTCCTGCCTTGCTTGCCGCAGGGGTCAGGCGCACGCTGGCGATTTTACCCTCACTATCGACACCCTGAATATGCGTCACTTCAGATGCGTCGCGCTCTTCGATCGGAATGTCGGCACCACTGGAAATCTGCCAATCAATGGTCGGACTAGGCAGGGCCACATAGAACGGGGTGTTGTTATCAAACGCCGCCAGCGCCTTCAGGTACGTCCCGATTTTATTAGCCACATCCCCGTTGGGGGCCACGCGATCTGTCCCAGTGATACAGATATCCACCTGCCCCTTCTGCATCAGATGCCCTCCTGCGTTGTCGGCAATGACCGTGTGTGGCACGCCATGACTACCCAACTCCCAAGCCGTTAGCGCCGCACCCTGATTGCGCGGTCGCGTCTCATCGACCCAGACATGAACCGGGATGCCAGCATCATGCGCCATATAGACGGGCGCGAGCGCCGTGCCCCAATCGACCGTGGCAAGCCAACCTGCATTACAATGGGTCAGAATATTGACCGGCTGGCCTGACGGTTTTTTTTTCGCCAGAATCTCAATCAGAGGCAGGCCATTACGGCCGATTGCTTCGCAGAGGGCTACATCCTCATCACAGATGGCAGCCGCCCGGGCAAAAGCCACCGCTGCCCTATCCGCTGGTTTAACCAGGCCAACAGCACGGTGCATTTCCGCCAGCGCCCAAGCAAGATTAACCGCAGTCGGGCGGGTTACGGCCAAAGAAGCAATGGCATGCTCAAGAGCAGCATCAGACGGGTCGGCAGCAAGGGCCAGCACCACACCGTAAGCAGCTGTCGCGCCGATCAGCGGCGCGCCGCGCACCTGCATGGAACGGATGGCACGGGCAGCATCGTCCAGGGTACGCAAGGTAACGATTTCAAAGGCGTGGGGTAGACGCGTTTGATCGATGATGCACACGGTGCGATCCTCACCATCGAGCCAAATAGAACGGTAAGGCGTGCCGTTAATCCTCACAGGATCAATCTCCGATCATAGAGCCGGACCACCCCAAAGCGAAAAGGATTGTGCGGCGACCAACCATTTCAGCATTACAGTATTGCATGTTAGATTAAGGGCGTCGTTTCCAAGGTGGATATTATGGACTCCAAGGCTGATAAAGACTACTGGGATTGGTGTTGGAGTTCCGAACCCATTCCGCGCCCGGTTGATCTTTCTGATACTCGCATTCGAAATCATTTGCGACAAAGCCTACACGCGTACTTTGCCGATGCATTCTCTCGTGCCGCCGTCGACACCCAAGGAGCCGAACTGATCGAGATTGGCTGCAGCCGATCCATCTGGCTGCCACATTTTGCCAAGCTTTTCCACTTTCGCGTTAGCGGTATCGACTACTCCGAAGTAGGCTGCGCCCAGGCCCGCCAGATGTTTGACGCACACAATAACGACAATATTGGCGCGCTGGTCTGCGGCAATGCTTTCGATGTTCGAGCAGATCTTGTGGGCCGCTTTGACGTGCTGTTTTCCAATGGTTTCATCGAACATTTCGAGGCGACGTCGGATGCCATTCGAAGCCTGTCGCGCCACCTCTGCCCCGGCGGCATTATGATCACGCTTATTCCCAACATGGCAGGCCTGACTGGAAGCATGCAAAAGCTGCTGGACAAACGTATCTACGATACCCATGTACCTCTCGACGCGGAGGGACTAGCCGATGCCCACCGGCAAGCAGGCCTTGATGTCCTCGATAGCCGGTATCTGATGACCCTAGGTTTCAATATTTTGAAACCCACTGGCCTCGATAGACGGTCCGTAATAACTACCATAAAGAGGACGTTGGTTTTCTGTCTGACTGCCCTTTCAGTCATGGTATGGGCAAGCGAACGCCTGCTTCGGTGGCGGTGCCCGTCGCGCACTTTTTCTCCGTATATCGCAGTCATAGCGCGCCTGCCTGCCGAGACCGACCTGAAGTGATCATGCGTTTTCTCAAGCATTTGGCCGAATGGAAGCCATACCTGTGGGCAGTGGGAACCGGCCACATGTTTATCGCTGCACAAGCGTTGACCCAGCTTCTGCTCGTGCCGATATACCTCGCCACAATAGGCAAAACAACGTTCGGTATTATTGTGCTAATTACATCCTTTTGGGGCATTTGTCATATCGGCGTCAATGCCATGCAAAGCATTTTCATCCGGCGCATGGCATTGAGTGCAGGCCGCGAGGACGTCGTCACCTTGAATCTCTACTTTGCAGCCACCCGGGTTTTCCTGCTTGTCTGCTATACGTTGGCAGCGTCCATCATGGTCGCACTGGCCTATGTCTACCACGCCCAACACGCATCTGAGATCGATGGACTATTCTCGCCCGGGGTGGTGATCGCATTCGCCGGCCTAACTCTGGTTGCAAATGCATTTTTAAGCGCGGAGTACTATTTCCTTTCGGCGATCCGCAAGCAGGGCCACGGGCACCTGTTTTATATTTTCGGTATAGCCGTGTTTTTTCTCTTGGTCCTGCCCTGGCTGTTCTTTGGTGGCGGAATCGAAGGGGTGATTATAGCCCAGTTCCTCTCCACGGCCATTGCAGCGATGGCCGCCGGGGCAACACGCCGGGCACAACCGAAAGACCCCAGCGAATGTATTAGTTGGCGGGATACGCTTGGTGCAGCGCGTGAATTTGCCGGACAACAAGGACAAAGCTACCTACGATACGGCCTTGTCGTAGCGTTGCTTCAGGGCGATATCCTGCTTGTGGGCATACTTGGCGGCCCTGTCGCGGCAGCCGAATTCACGATCATCTGGAAGATCGCGGAGGTGATCATCCTCGCGCTCTCGCGTATTTCCGATAGTCTTCAGCCCGAAATTCTACAGCTCGAGGCACGGGGCGAGATGGTCGCCATCCGCCGCATTCATGCCCGGGGCTTGCCCATCATCATAGCTACCGCAGGGCTGGCCGGCATCGCCTATGGCCTGACCGGTCCGTATATCGTGGCGCTATGGATCGGTGCGCAAACCATCGCCTTCCCCAGCCATGCCTTCTGGGCAGGGGGGGGGGCGATTTTCTGGCTTAGTATAGCGCGGTTTTCCGCGGTCTTTCCACACGCACTAGCCCGGCTGGACGGCCTTTTCCGAATTGCCGTCTGCGAGCTTGCCTCCCGCGTCTTAGTCGTGATTTTCCTATTCTCCAGCTTCGGCTACACCGCTAACCTCGTCGCTGTTTCGACTGTCCATTTTCTCGGTATAGCCTGGGGCTACATCATCTTTGCGCGCAAGAACATGACGCCGGCGGTCTAGCCCCATCCGGGTAGACGATAGTGGTGGTAGTTTAGGACTAGGCGCTACGCGTCAAGGATATCATAATATCTGCAAGATCGGTCGCCACGACATCATAAACGTACTTGGTTTCTACTTCCTTGTAGCCACGCATCCCCATTTCACGGGCACGGACAGGATCTTCATACAGCATGTTGAGCGCGTTATACCAATCATCGTCACTGCGCGCGATGACGCCCGCCCCACTGCCCTCCAGCATGGAATTATTGGCCGGACTGGGTGAGACAATGACCGGCTTACTAGCCGCCATGTATTGAACGATCTTGTAGCCGCATTTTCCATGCGCCCAGGGTTCGTCGATAAGCGGCATGATCCCGACGTCGATTTCCGACAAGTGCCGTGTCTCATCTTCTTCCGACCATGGCACCACCCGAAAAGGCACGTCAGGCATTCGCATTTCCTCCGTGCCGATGATCAGCAACTCTGCACGCCTTTCCCCGCAGAAACGCCTAATCGGCTCTATGACATGCTCAAGATAGCGGAAGGAGCTCGGCGTGCCGATCCAACCGATCCGAAACTCCTCATCCTGCCGGTGCGCGGACGGAAGATAACGCGTTAAATCAACACAGGTAGGAATTATCTCAATACGTTTCGCTCCAGCGTTTCGGGCAAATTCTGCAATGTATTCATTACCTGTCGTGACAACGGACGCATGGGCCATGATACTGGGAATCTTCCCGCGCAACAGCGTACGAACCGGCCACAAGGGGGAAAGGTCATAAGTGTGATAAATGGCATCGTCATAATCCACCACTATGGGGGCGCCGTTTCCGAGGAGAAGGCATTCCATCCAAAATGGCATGTACGGGATGACTTCCTTTTCTAACCAGATAATGTCGTACTGGCCCCGGCGAAGAAGAAAAGCTATACGCCGAAAGTAGGCCGCAACAACGGCGGCCAGGCTCCGCCGTTTGGTCTGGTAAAGCCGAAACAGGTAATCGTCAAAAAGGAACGGGACAACGTCGACAGA
>JBLHLO010000141.1:0-6039 GCA_047621105.1 Alphaproteobacteria bacterium | reverse complement strand
CTTTGATGCCAAGGCGTTTGCGCATCCCGGGCAATAGGTTGTTATGGAAGCATCGAGCGTAGATTTCTAAATATAGTTTTCAAGCGTAGCTTTTTTACAGGCGGAGAAGATTATGACTGACGGCGTGTTGACGGCCGAGGCTCCTCGGAAGAAGGAGGGCGCGGATAAATCCAAGATCGCGTTGCGGCTTACTGGCCTATCAAAAACATATCCTGGCAACACGCAGCCGGCGGTGAACAATCTATCCCTAGATGTCCATGATGGCGAGATCGTGACCTTGCTGGGGCCGAGCGGCTGCGGCAAGACCACCACCCTGCGCATGGCGGCGGGGCTTGAAGTGCCGGACCAAGGCGATATTTATTATGGCGATACGGCCGTCGTTATGAGTTCCAGCGGCCTTTGCCTGCCCCCGAATAAACGCAATATGGGAATGGTATTTCAATCTTATGCCATCTGGCCGCATATGACGGTCGAACAGAATGTGGCGTTTCCTCTCAAGTCCCATAAATTTCCGCGCAATCAGATCAAGGATCGGGTGCGTCGGGCATTGGAGCTGGTCGGTATGGCTGGTTACGAGGATCGTCCAGGACCGTTGTTGAGTGGCGGCCAGCAGCAGCGTGTAGCTTTTGCTCGGGCATTGATCACGGAGCCCCGGGTCTTACTGCTGGATGAGCCTTTCAGTAATCTAGATGCCAAGCTGCGTGAGAAAATGCGCATCCGGGTAAAGCTCCTGCAAAAGGAACTGAACATCGCTTTTCTGTTCGTGACCCACGACCAGATTGAAGCGCTCAGCCTCTCCAATAGAATCGCATTGATGAGCACGGGGGAGGTTCAGCAGCTGGGTAGCCCACGGCAGCTCTATGAAAACCCAACCAATGAATTCGTGCGCGATTTCGTCGGCAAAACCCTTCTTTTGCAGGGGGAAGTGAAAACCAATCATTCTTCGGGTAAGTTATCCATCGCGCTCTATGGAGCACCTGACTGTTTGGTCTATGGGCAAACCTATAGCCCGGGTGGGATTGCGAGCGGCAAGCAGGTCTTTATAGGTGTTCGCCCGGAAGATGTGGAGATATCGCCGGCAGAAGGGGCCGATGTGCCGCCCGGCATGATGTTGGGCACCCTGGAGACTGCATTGTTTGTCGGGGAAAGAATTGAATATCAGGTCTCAGTGGAAGGGCAGGGGACTATCGATATTTATGGCGAGCGCCACCGTCCGATAGAGGAAGGAAGGAAGGTCTGGTTAAAGGTTCGTGCCGAAGGGCACAGTGCATGGGAAACGAATAAGTCTCTTAACGATGAAGATACAATTTAAACAAAAATCAGAAAAAGGGAGTCGCATCATGTTTGGATTCCGTACGAATTCACGATTAATTAGTAAGTCACTGGGCACGGGGATGTTATCCGCTGCCGTTGCAGCGCTGGTTGCTCTCGCTGCGCCCACGCCATCAGCCGCTGACTTTAAATCGGAGTGGGCCAATCTGGTCGCTGCGGCAAAGAAAGAAGGCGTTGTTTCGATTGCCGCAGGCGGGGCGCCATCGCGTCACTACCGATATATTTTTGATGCCTTCAATAAAAAATATGGGATCAAGGTCGAAGTGTCGCGCGGTGGTGCCAACAGAACCATCAGCCGGGTACTCGCCGAACGCAAATCCAAAAAATATACCACGGATATCGCCCTCATCAGCGTGCGGATCAATAACCAGCGGCTTGTCCCTTCAGGCTCTTTGATTCCGTTCGAGCCGTTGCTCATCCACCCCGAAGTCCTGGATAAAAGCAAATGGTACGGCGGGAAGTATTGGTACGGTGATAAAGACGTTAAACATACGTTCTTCTATACGGCGGCCATCATTGACGGGCTTCGCTTTTGGTACAACACCACGAAGATCAGCGACAAGGAAGCCGCGACCATTAAGACCCCCTTCGACTTCTTCAATCCCAAATGGAAGGGCAAGATCGTCGCCCAAGCAATAGAGGATCCTTCAGGCATTCGTCAGATGATTGATGGTTGGCAATCGCCAGACCAGGGCCCCGAATGGGTAAAGAAGTTTCTGACGGGGGGCAACGTCACATTTTCAGCTGACCGCCGAATTGCGGAGACTTGGCTCGTTGGCGGACGGTTCCCGCTCAAGGCGCCGACCAGGGCCGAGGAAGAGCTTCGGACGCTGGCTAAAAAGGGCATCCCCATCAAGGAAGGATCAATCCCGGCAAAGGTTGGTACCTTGCGGGCAAGTGGCTCCGGTTGCTGCATTTCGGCATTTAAGCACGCACCTCATCCCAATGCGGCGAAGCTCTTTGCCAATTGGTTTCTAACTAAGGAAGGGCAGACGCTCATCCACACCACGATCCCAAATATAGAGGTGTCGTCGCTGCGCAACGATATCCCACCTGGCCAAGTGGCTGTTGATCAGCGGCGCATACCAGGCAAGGTCTATATTTATCCAGACGCCGATCCCGAATCCGGGGCACGCAACAAGGCAATCCAGGCCAAGATTAAGAAAATTTGGGAATCGCGGAAGCGTTAATTCCAAGACTAGTGCCTATGGCAAATACCGGAGGCCGTTTTGAAGCGGCCTCCGGATTTTCTGCTCGCCAATGAAAATCGGAAGTTTCAGATGAGTAGCACTGCACCGGCGGGGATCGTAACGACCCGCCCCAAGAAACATATCGGCGTCGGACATTTTGTTGTTGCGCTCGTGCTGTTGACGCTTGGATTCTTTCTTATTTGGCCGGTGCTCTTGCTGTTGATCAATAGTTTCAACAGTGCCGCCGACTGGTTTGTCGAGCCCCGTCGGTGGGGGTTCGACCATTGGATAGGGGCGTTTGAGCGACCGGGGGTATTTTCTTCCCTTTATAACTCGATCCTCATCTGGGGGCTGACGATGGCGATCAGTTTCCCTATCGGCGTGGCCATCGCCTGGTCCCTGGGACGCGCTAAAATCCCGGGTGGCCGGTGGCTGGAATTTGCATTCTGGGTCGCCTATATGGTGCCGGCAATCCCTACGACCATCGCTTGGATTACCTTGCTTGATCCCGATATTGGATTGATCAATCTTGCGCTCAAGGAGCTTCCATTTTTTGAGTATGGCCCGTTCAATATTTTTAGTATTGAGGGAATCGTTTGGGCGAACCTGATGGGCCATGGCATCGCGATCAAGGTAATGCTGCTGACGCCCGCATTTCGAAATATGGATTCTGCATTAGAGGAGGCGAGTCGGGCCAGTGGCGCAAGTAACCTGCGCACCATGCTCAGGATTACGTTGCCCTTGATGATTTCACCGATGGTCTTAGTTTTTGCGCTGCAAACGCTTCGGATTTTCAGTTCTTTTGAGACAGAATTCCTTTTGGGGCTGCCCATCGGGTTTTATGTCTATTCCACCAAGATTTTTATGCTGGTGCGCGATGAGGTTCCCAATTATGGCGAAGCGACGGTGCTTGCCAGCGTGACACTGTTGCTTATCTTGGTGATTATTCCGGTGCAAAGGTGGATATTGGAGCGCCGCCGCTATACCACCATTACGGGCAGCTTTCGCCCCGGGTTAGTGGATCTTGGATCTTGGAACTACGTCATCTTTGGCGCCATTACGTCCCTCGTAGTGTTGTTGACGGTTGGGCCTATGTGCGTGCTGCTGCTCGGGAGCTTCATGACGCGGATTGGCTATTTTGCCTTGGGCTTCACGCTTGAACACTGGGTCTTTGTATTGAACGATCCAATATTCGTGAAATCCTTTCAGACCACATTGATCATTGCATCGGTGGCGGCGATCGGCAGCCCGCTAGTGTTCTCGGTTGTCGCCTATATCCTGGTACGGACCCGGTTGCCTGGACGCACGTTACTGGACCTGATTATCTGGGGGTCAGGGGCGATACCCGGCATCCTGTCCGGGTTAGGGCTTTTGTGGCTCTTTCTGGCCACGCCAGGGCTCAATGTCATTTTCGGCACTATCTGGGCGCTCATACTTGTTGTCATCCTTCAGGGCAATACCACTGGGGTCAATATGATGAAGGGGGCGTTTGTCCAGATCGGCGCGGATATGGAAGAGGCGGCGCGGGTGTCGGGTGCAGGATGGTTCAGGACTTATTTCTATATCTGGCTGCCGCTGCTCATGCCGACCTTGGTGTTACTGGCGGTGTTTAACTTTGTCCTAGCCGCCGGCGCTACCGGCAATATTATTCTGCTGGCCTCGCGCGATACCTTGACTCTTTCGCTGATGGCGCTCGAGCTGTCCACGGTCGGCGTCAGCAACCGCGAAGCAGCCAGTATCGTCAGCATTTTCATCCTGTTGCTCACGGTTGTTGTTGCTGTTGTCGTTAGAGCTATTGGACTACGGATCGGCATACGCCATGACATGGCTTCGGCTGATGTCGCCGCCGCACCAGTTGGCGGTGGCGTGGTCCGTGGGCGTGGGGGTGCTTAATGTCGATTTTTGATGCCTACATCCATGCGGCCTCACTCCTGTTCCAACCGTGGCCGATGTTGGCGCTGTTGTTGGGCGTGGTCGTGGCGATGATTGGCGGCGCGATCCCCGGTGGGTCATTGCCGACCCTTATTATTCTACTGGGGTTTGCTTATCACATTGATCCTGTAATCGGGATTGCCATCGTCGTCGGTGGCGCCGTGACCAACACGGCTGATTCGGTGCCGGCCATCCTGCTGGGCGTCCCAGGTGGGGCAACGGGGCAGGCAACAATCTTGGACGGCTATCCCCTGGCGCAACGGGGGGAGGCGAGCCGCGCACTCGCTGTTTCCTATTTGTCGTCTCTCTTCGGGGGGCTGATCGGTGCGGTCGGTTTCTTTATGGCGATTATGGTCGTCCGGGAAATTATCCGCCTGTTCGGGTCGCCCGAATTTTTTATGTTGTCGATCCTTGGCATCACCATGGTTGCCATCGTCTCCAGCGGGGCTTTCTTTAAGGGCATGGTTGGTGCGTCGGTGGCGCTGGCCCTGACCCTGATCGGCTTTGACAATATTACAGGGACGTTGCGGTACACTTTCGACATTGAATATTTGTGGGATGGCATACCGTTGATCCCGGTACTGGTGGGTTTGTTCGCCCTGCCGGAAATGTTCAATTTGATGCTGTCCGGGAAGTCGGTTTCCGAACAGGCCGATGCGGCTATGAAGCGCGCAAATTTTAAATTCAAATATATGGATGCAATCAAAGAGGTGTTCGAACACCGTTGGCTGGTCTTTCGGACCTCGGTCATTGGCTTGGTCGTCGGCTTGATGCCGGGGGTTGGAACGGTGGCGGCTCATTGGCTTGCCTATACCCATGCGTACCAATCCGAGAAGGGCGCCAAGGAAACTTTTGGCACGGGGGATATTCGCGGCGTCATCGCCCCCGATGCAGCCAATAATGCAATTGATGGCGGGCAGATCGTGCCGACACTGGCAGTTGGCATCCCCGGCAGTTCGCACCAGGCCATACTGCTCGCCTTTCTCGTCCTCATGGGCTTTGTGCCGGGGCCTGAGATGCTCGATACCAATCTTCACATAACGTTGTTGTTCGGCATCGGTATTGTCGTTGCCAATGTTATCGCGACCGGTCTCGCCTTCTATTGTACGCCTTGGCTCGCGCGCCTCTCTTATATCCGGCCCGGGATATTGGTGCCCTGCATTATCATCGTGGTGACCCTATCGGCATTCAGGGCCAATATGTCGGTGATGGACCTCGCCATCATGGTGATTTTTGGGGTGATCGGGGTCCTTATGAAGATTTTCGGGTGGCCACGGCCGCCGGTCATTATCGCCATCGTGTTGGGCCAACAGATCAATCAATACTTCTGGCTGTCGATCAATGCATTCGGTTGGGGTATGTTCGAGCGGCCCCAGATGTTGATCATCTTGGCGATTTGTATCACCGTCATATGGCTGGCGATTCGGGTGCAGCGGTCCACGGCCGAGGTGGTCGCCGGATCGATGCCAGGAACGGGGAAAGATGGGGCTGAACCATGAGCGCCCAGGACACACCAACATCGAAACGTCTAGATACGGCCTTCGTGGTGGAGGTTTCCCTGTGTGCATTGTTGATCGTCGTATTT
>JBLHLO010000140.1:0-6133 GCA_047621105.1 Alphaproteobacteria bacterium | reverse complement strand
CCCGCCTCTAAAACAAATTTTTTGTCGGTCCTGATCGCTGCATCACGTGCATGTACATGTTCGACCACTTTGAAATCAGCCTGCCAAGTCTTGGCGGTCACCGTGTGGCAGACATAGCCGCGCAGGTTCTGGGCATATTTGACGTGCGGATTTTGGCGCACCCAGGCACGCACACGTCGACCGTTCGCTTTGCCATCGCCCTTGGATGAGATCGAGGTATTGACGAATTCACTGGCCACCGCCGGGGTTTCGGGCCGTTTAAAATCCGGCCGTAATTCGTTGGCAAGGTGGCGGTGAATATCGCCTGACAGCACGATAGGGTTGTTGATCCGGGCTTCGGTCAGATAGGTCAAAAGCCGCTGGCGGGGGATTTGATAACCGTCCCATTTATCCATGTTGTAGCGCGCCACATTGGGATTTTGATCACGGTCAAGCTCGGCCATGATGACCTGCTGGGCGATCACGTTCCAGCGCGCCGGCGATTTGCCGAGCCGATCAAACAGCCAGCGTTCCTGCGCGTCGCCCAGCATTTGGGCGGCTGGATTGCTATCTTCGCCGCAGCGCGCGACCGTGCCATCGCCACAAGGTTGCATGCTGCGGTATTGACGGGTGTCGCAGAGGTTGATGCGGGCTAAGGCACCATAATCGATGCTGCGGTACATTTGCATTTGCGCCTGGGCTGGCAAAGTGGAACGACGTAGGGGCATGTGTTCCCACCACGCCTGGAACCCGGCCGCGCGTTGTTTCATGAATGATCTGCTGTCACCCATATCCCCGGCCCAGTTGTCGCGGACTTCGTGATCATCGAAGACGATGGCGAAGGGATGGGCCGCGTGGGCGGCCTGCAGGTCGGGATCGGATTTATAGAGCGCGTAGCGCAGGCGGTATTCATCAAGCGATTTACAAGTGTAATTTGGATGCAAACGCACCAAATTGTCCCGCTTCTTTTTGCGCTTCCTTTCATAAATGTAATCGCCGGTATGGACGACCAGGTCCAGCTCCTCGCGGGCGAGGTGGGCGTAAGCGCCATAAAATCCGGCCTCATAGTTTTGGCAGCCGACATTGGCGAAGCGCAGCTGCGCGGGCAGGGTGCCGGGCGCCGGCGCAGTGCGAGTGCGCCCAATAGGGCTCGCCACGCCCCCGGCGATGAAGCGGTAATAATAGGTGCGTGCCGGTTCGAGCCCGCCGACTTCGGCATGAACCGTATGGCATGTGGCCGCGATGGCGGTTTCCGTGCCTTCACGCACCAGGCGGGCGAATTGCCGGTCATGGGCCACCTGCCAGCGTACCGGGACCACGGCATTGCCCATGCCACCGTGGTGCAAATGGGGTTCAGGTGCCAGGCGGGTCCACAGCACCACGCCATCAGCCAGGGGATCGCCCGAAGCAATACCGAGGGTGAAGGGGCCATCGGGAAAGTGATCCCGGGGCATTTGGGCGCAGCCTACGGAGCCCAGCCCGACCCCGGCCAGCAAGGCGGCACTGCCGTGCAATACGTCGCGCCGGCTCGGGCGAGGGGAAGAATGTGTTTTGTCGAATTGACCCATGAGGGGTGCCTTTGGGGGAGATGGTCGATGACCAGAAATAGGCCGTCGAGATCATGACGTATTGCTCAATCTGGCGCCGGTAAATTCATGCTCCGTTAATCGTGATTGGAGAATAATGCCTAGTTGTTCTAAGGTGTTAGCGGAAATTAACCATATTTGCGGTGGGTTGAGACTAGGGTGTTGCGTCCAGACGTTGCATAAAGGGGTTCCATGGCGAAAATAGAAACCTCGGAAATTAAAGCGATGATCGGCAGAATTGTTGCCAGCGCAAAGCGGAAGAAGTCCAAAAATCAAGGACAGGCCGAAGCTTTTATCCGCGGCTATTATGCCCGTGTTCCCTACGATGATATCCGTTTGCGCGATGTCGGCGATCTCGCCGCACAGGCACTGTCATTACTGGATTTTGCCGCAAAGCGCGGTCGGGCCAAGCCGTCTCTCAGGGTTTTTCATCCCGAAGCCAAGGCTCATGGCAGGTCCAGCAATCATACGGTCATCGAAATCGTCAACGACAACATGCCGTTCCTCTTGGATTCGGTGATTGCCGCCCTGAATACACGCGGCCTGAGCGTGCATTTGGTTGTTCATCCGGTTTTCAAGATGTGGCGTGATGGCAGCGGCGTTCTCAAGGCGGTGGGGGAGGTCCGTAAACCTGCCACTAGCTGGCAGGAACAATCTGAATCCTTCATTCACATTGAAATTGATCGCCAAGTGGCAGGGGATCAAATCACGGCCATCCGTAAATCGATTGAAATCGTGTTGTCGGATGTGCGCGCCGCGGTGACCGATTGGATGGCGATGCGCGGCGCCCTTGCCGATATGATCAAAAACCTTACCAACGGCAGCACGCACAGCGGTGACACGGGCGGTGATGCAAGTGAAATTTATGAATTTCTAAAATGGCTAGACGATGACCATTTCACGTTCTTAGGCTATCGCCGCTACGACTTTACGCAGATCAAGGGGAGCAAGGATTCCCATGTCGTAAAGGGGTCCGGCCTTGGGGTGCTGCGCGATCCTTCGGCGCGTGTTTTCTATGCGGATGATTCTGAAATGCCGCGCGATGTGAGTGAGCTTATGGATGGCGAATCCGTCATTTCCATATCGAAGGCCAATCGCCGTGCCACGGTTCACCGCCCAGTCTATATGGATACCATCGGTGTGCGGATAGCCGATTCCAAAGGCAATGCCATAGGCGAACATCGCTTCGTCGGATTGTTCACCTCCCATGCTTACGGCCTCAATTCGCGCTTTATTCCATTGCTACGGCGCAAAATTTCACGCGCGGTGATGCGTTCTGGATTTGAACCATTGAGCCATGATGGCAAGGCGCTTTTGCATATTATTGAAACCTATCCCCGTGATGAATTGTTTCAAATATCCGAGGATGAGCTGGTCAAAAACTCCCTCGGAATCATGCATTTGCAGGAACGCCCGCGCACGGCCCTATTTGTGCGCCGTGACCCGTTCGGGCGTTTTTTCTCTTGCCTTATTTACACGCCGAAGGATGGCTATTCGGCGGCCTTGCGCGAAAAATTTGGTGACATCCTGTGCCGGACTTTTGATGGTACGGTCTCGGCCTTCTATCCCCAGATCGGTGATGAGGTGCTGGCGCGCATTCATTACATCATCAAGACTGATCCTGCTAAGAAGCCCGATTACAATCACGAATTGCTGGAACGGGATTTGGCCGCCGCTGCGCGTTCCTGGGCGGACGAATTGCATGATATCTTAATTGCCGCCCATAGCGAACATGATGCGCTGGTTCTATTAGGGCGTTTCGCCAAAGCTTTTCCAGCAGCCTACCAGGACACCTTCTCTGCCTCCCAGGCCGTGTATGACGCCGATGCAATCTCGGACTTATTGGGCCACGGACGGCTTGGTTTGCACCTTTACCGCCGACAGGGTGCCGGGCCGGAGGTGCTGCGTCTCAAAATTTATCACCCCTACGCGCCGCTGCCGTTGTCCGACGCGTTGCCCATGCTGGAGAATATGGGCCTTAGGGTGATTGAGGAAGTGCCGTTTAGGGTTGCGCCCAAGGGTGAGACTCCGGTCTGGATTCACGATTTCGGTTTGGTGTGCCGCCATGCGGGCCTGGCTGAGGACAAGCAGGACTTTACCCAGGTCAAGGCATTGTTCGAAGAAACGTTGAGCCGTGTCCAATTGGGGGAGGTTGAAGATGACGGTTTCAATAAACTGGTTTTGGCCGAAGCCCTTGGTTGGCGCGATGTCGTTTTAGTGCGCGCCTATTCGAAATATCTGCGCCAGGCTCAGGCGCCGTTCAGCCAGGATTATATGATCGAGACCTTCATCAAGAACCCTGGCTTCGCGCGCATGCTGGTGGATTTGTTCGCGGCAAAATTTGATACGAGCGACCGCAAGCATGCCGAATCGCGTGAGGTGACGCTTAAGGTCAAATACGAAGACGCGTTGGAAAAGGTCTCCAACCTTGATGAAGACCGAATTCTGCGCCGCTTCCTCAACCTGGTCTTGGCGAGCTTGCGCACCAACCATTACCAGAAAATGCCTGACGGCGGACCAAAGCCCTATCTTTCCATCAAGCTGGCCTCGGACGAGATTGATGATCTGCCCTTGCCCCGGCCGTGGCGTGAGATTTGGGTCTATAGCCCGCGCGTGGAAGGCATCCATTTGCGCGGCGGCCCGGTGGCCCGCGGCGGCATCCGCTGGTCCGATAGGCGTGAAGACTTCCGTACCGAAATCCTCGGCTTGATGAAGGCGCAGACGGTCAAGAACCCGGTTATCGTGCCGGTCGGCGCCAAGGGCGGCTTCGTCGTCAAACAGCCACCCACGGAAGGGGGGCGCGCAGCATTCCAGGCCGAAGGGATTGAATGCTACAAGACGCTGATGCGGGGCCTTTTGGATATTACCGATAACCGCACGGGATCGGGCGACCGCATCATACCACCCAAGGATGTTGTGCGTCATGATGAAGATGATCCTTATCTGGTGGTCGCCGCCGACAAGGGGACAGCAACATTTTCCGATATCGCCAATGGCGTTGCCCAAGATTATGGCTTTTGGCTGGACGATGCCTTTGCTTCGGGGGGGTCCGTCGGCTACGACCACAAGAAGATGGGGATTACCGCGCGCGGCGCCTGGGAATCGGTCAAGCGCCACTTCAGGGAAATTGGCAAGGATATCCAGAAAGAAACCTTCACCTGCGCCGGCGTCGGTGACATGGGCGGCGACGTCTTCGGCAATGGAATGCTGTTGTCGCCGCACACGAAACTTGTGGCTGCTTTCAATCATTTGCATATTTTCATCGATCCTGATTCTGATCCGGCTAAGGCAATCAAGGAAAGAAGGCGTCTGTTCAACACCCCGCGTACAACTTGGGCCGATTACGATAAGAAACTGATTTCCAAGGGCGGCGGCGTGTTCGAAAGATCGGCTAAATCCATAGCCCTGTCGCCACAGATGAAGGGTTTATTGGGGGTCAGCACCGCGTCGATGTCGCCGGATGATTTGATCAGGCAGATTTTGGTAGCGGATGTGGAGCTGCTTTGGTTTGGGGGCATCGGCACCTTTATCAAGTCAACCCATGAATCAAACGCCGATGCTGGCGATCGCGCCAATGACTATTTGCGCATTAACGGTAAGGATCTGAACTGCCAAGTGATCGGCGAAGGTGCCAACCTTGGCATGACCCAGGCTGGACGTATTGAATATGCCCGTGCCGGTGGCCGGCTCAACACTGATTCGGTGGATAATTCAGCTGGGGTGGATTGCTCCGATCATGAAGTGAATATCAAAATTCAACTCGCCCAGGTGATCGCTTCCAAAAAACTTGCCGTTAAGGCTCGCGATAAGTTGTTGGCCGACATGACTGACGAAGTATCCGACCTGGTGTTGCGCGATAATTATTTGCAGACCGGCGCGTTATCCGTGGCCGAATCAGAGGCCGCCGAACGCTTACCCAATGCTCAGCGCTTGATTCGCACTTTGGAGCGCGCGGGGCGCGTCAATAGGGTGGTGGACGTTCTGCCAGATGAAGAAGCAATGGCGCAACTCGTCAATGCCGGCCAGGGCCTGACACGGCCGGAATTGTCGGTGCTTCTGGCCCACGCAAAACTGGCGCTCAATGATGAATTGCTGAAATCCGACCTGCCAGATGAAAATCTTTTGGAAAAAGACTTGGTCGCTTATTTTCCAACATTGATACGCAAAAAGTTTGCAGCGGCGATCCCGCGCCACCGTCTTAACCGCGAAATCATCACGACTATTCTCACGAATCAGATCGGCAACCGTGCCGGTTTCACATTCGTCAACGATCTCAAGGAACGCACGGGCCAAGGTGCCCCCGACATCGCCCGTGGCTTTGCCATCGTGCGTGACAGCTTCGGCCTTGAGAATATTTGGGCTGGCATCGAAGCTTTGGATAACAAGGTCGCGGCTGACAAGCAAACTGATATGCTGCGTGACATCAAGCGGTTGATGGAACGTGCCGTGATGTGGTTTATGCAAAACGGAGATCACCCGCTGGATATTGAAAGAAACATCAAAAATTTCCGTCCCGGAATTGCGGCGCTCACAAAGACCCTCCCCACGGTTCTTTCAGGCGATGCCTG
>JBLHLO010000139.1:0-6157 GCA_047621105.1 Alphaproteobacteria bacterium | reverse complement strand
TCAACGAACACGGTATCGGGGCCTGGGAGGCTTTTCTTGAGAGCCGCAAAGGCAAGATCCCCTATCCCGACCCCGGACTTTTGCCGGAGGGGGAGAGTCTCGATAAGCAGCGGGAATTAGAAGAGAAATATTTTTCGCCTGAAGCGCTTGCCAAATACAAACCTTCGTCCGGCGACACCAATTAAAGAATTCCAACTAAAAATCGAAATTCCAGGAGAGTTATATGGCGCGGGATGGATATAAAATATTTGATTCTGACACCCATGTTGGGCCGTTCGTTAATGTGCTGGAACCCCATCTCGACGAAGCGGTGAAGGCCAAATTGCCGGCTTGGGAAGAATTCCGCACGGCGCATCACAAGACCGGCCACATCACCTACACCAAAGGCCAGCGCAAATATCGGCGTCGCCTTGGAACCGCCAAGGCCGAGGATACGCCCGCCGGTTACATGGCGGGCTTTACAGGCCCCGAGCGCGATAGGAATCCTGACCCTGAAGGTGACATCAATCCCGCAAAGCGGATCGCCGACATGGATTATGAAGGCGTCGATGCGAATTTAATGTTGCCGTCGGGCTGGTTCGGCACATGGACCACAGGCGACGATGTTAAGCTCGAGATGGGGATGTATGAGGCCTATCACCGATGGATGGATGATTATACAAAGGATTATAAAGGCCGATTGGGGAGCGTCATGCCCCTGTCGGCACGTGATCCCCAAGGGAGTGTCGAGATCATTAAGCGCTGGGGTAAGGCGCACTGGGCCTGGGGTATTCTTGTCTATGCGCCGGCCGGCAGCCCGCTCGATCACCCTGATATCGAGCCCATCTGGAAGGCCGCTGCCGATCATGACCTTTCGATTACATTGCACACTTTCACCGTCATGCCGCCTTATTCACCAGGTGGTCTCGATAATTGGGAAAATTTGTGGCTTCAACGTTCCGCCGCCCACCCTTGGTGCGGTATGCGCAACATGGCCTCGGTTATCGGTGCGGGTGTTATGGACCGTTATCCGGATATTCGCCTTGGCACACTTGAGGCGGGCCATGGTTGGTTGCCCTTCTGGATGGCGCGCCTTGACGAGCATTACAATACCATTCGTTCCGCCTTGCCGCCGGAGCTTAAGCACAAGCCCAGCGACTATGTATTGGGCGGTCGCTACTACCAAAGCATCGAGATTCCCGAAGGCGACAAGCTGACAAATTCAGTCATGGACCTGATTGGTGATGACGTGCTTATGTACGCGTCAGATTATCCGCATACTGAAAGCCATTTTCCAAAATCGGTGGAATTGGTGCTGGACTGGGATATGAGCAAGGAACGTAAGCAGAAGCTCTTTTGGGATAATGCTGTTCGGTTCTACGCTCGAAGCGGTTTGAAATAGGGGGCAAAAATTTTTTACCAAACGGTAATCATGCCGCTTCCACAGATGTCTGTTAGGGGGGCCGCCGCCGCTTAGGGGCGGTTGTCGGATTTTTTCCCATGCAGGAACTTCTGATTGCCTTTACCCATATGTTCCAGCCTTGGCACCTGTTCTTCCTGGTGCTTGGGACGATGCTCGGCCTTATCGTCGGTGTGCTGCCCGGTCTTGGGGGTAGCGCCGGCCTTGCGTTGGTATTGCCATTCGTTTTTGGCATGGACCCCGAGATTGCGCTCGCCATGATGATCGGCCTGCTGGCGCCGACGACGACCTCCGATACGTTCCCGGCCGTTCTGATGGGCATCCCCGGCACCTCCGGATCCCAGGCGACAGTGGTGGATGGATTTCCACTCGCTAAGAAGGGGGAAGGTGCGCGGGCGCTCGGCGCTGCCTTCACCGCGTCTCTTTTCGGCGGTATTTTTGGCGCTATAGTCCTGACCGGGGCTATCTTTATCGCCGTGCCGATCATTCTTGCGGTGGGGTTTGGCGAGCAAATGATCCTCGTCCTGATTGCCCTGACGATGGTTGGTGTCCTGACGGGCACGAGCGCCCTCAAGGGAATGGCGACCTGTGGCATAGGCCTCATCCTCGGCACGATCGGCGCCGCCCCGGCCACCGCCGAATTGCGACTGACCTTCGGCCAGCTCTATCTCTACGAAGGCCTGCATATTGTCATCGTTGGCTTAGCTATGTTTGCGATGCCGGAAATCGTCAATCTGCTCAGGACGCGTGAAACCATTTCTGATCGCAACGAATTGGGCAAAGGCTGGAAAGAAGGATTTCTTGATGCCTTTAGGCATTGGTGGATCGTTTTGCGTTGCTCGGTTATTGGCTGCATCGTCGGCGCGTTGCCGGGGCTAGGCGGCTCGGTCGTTGACTGGATCGCCTATGGCCATGTGGTGCAGACGTCGAAGGACCGCAGTAATTTTGGCAAGGGTGATATCCGTGGTGTGCTGGCGCCCGAATCGGCCAATAACGCGAAGGAAGGTGGCGCACTTATCCCGACCTTGCTGTTTGGTATCCCGGGCTCGGGTTCGATGGCGATCCTCCTGGGGGGGTTCGTGTTGATCGGCATAGAACCGGGCGTTGATCTAGTGTCCACGGACCTTAACCTTGCCTATACGATGATTTGGTCTCTGGCTTTGGCCAATGTGATCGGCGCCGGGATTTGTCTTTTCCTGGCCCAGCCGGTGGCGCGGCTGACGCTCATTCCTTACGCGCTGCTTGGCCCAGTGATGCTGGTGATCATCTTCTTTGCTGCATTCCAGGCAACGCGTTCATGGGGAGATATTATTGCGTTGTTCTCCCTGGGCCTTTTGGGGATAGTGCTCAAACGCTTCGGTTGGCCACGCCCGGCGCTGCTGATTGGATTCTTTTTGGCGCCGCGGTTGGAAGCTTCCAGCTATCAAGCTTTACAGGTCTATGGGCTCAGTTTCATGGAACGCTGGGGTGCGATCATCCTGTTCACCATCCTGATATTTTCCATCATCGCAGCGATCCGTTTCAAGCCCGATCGGCCCGATGATGAGCAGATGGAAACGGTCCACGGCACCCGCACCCGCTGGCTTCAGATAGGCGTAACGGTGTGTTTTATTGGGGTCGCGGTTATGGCCATAGTTGATGGGGTGCAGCGTAAATTTCTGGCGATGGTATTCCCTGTAGGGGTTGGCGTGATGACACTTGGCTTCCTTGCCCCGGTCCTGTGGTCACAGTTAAGAACACGCGGCCCCAATATCGCCCTCTACGATACGGATAGCCAACGTGCGGCCTCGGTCGGGAGCATCATCGAATATGTGTTGTGGATCGTCGGGTTGCTCGGCGCTGTTGCCGTTTTGGGTTTCCCCATTGCCATGGTGACATTCATTTTTGTCTTCACATCTGTCAAAGCTGATTTTAACTGGAAGCGCAACGGTCTGATCTCCGCCGGCGCCATGACCTGTCTCGGGCTATTGGCTTATTTCCTGACGCTCCGCTATCCACCTGGACTTTTGCAGCGCTTCGTTGAGATGCCTTGGTGGCTGGGCGGATAAACAATGATTCCCTGTTTCCGTTCTAATTCCCCCAGTTTTTAGAATTAAATTCCCTGATATTTATTAAAGAGAATACGCCCTTAAGTTACTGAAATAACATTGTTTTCCAGGGGATTGATCTCAGGGTTTGCAGGAAAAAACCAAAATTCAGAGATGCCTATGGACGCCCGACGTACTGTTCTTCGTCGAGCGTGGTTTCGAACTTAATGGGCATGTTCTGGGCCGGATCACGAATGAGGCCGTCGGGATCCTTGCCCTGGGCCACGGCTTCGATCGCTTCATTCAATTTATTGCGAAACATGATAATGCCGCGGTCGGATGCCGCCAGGTGCTCAAGTGAACGGTTTGTGATCAGCCCCTGGGTTTCCTGAGCGACGCGATCCTGTTCACGCGAGGGCAGATTCCAGTAACCGTTTTCTTCACGCATATAAACGCCGGGCTGCTTGCCCACATAACCGCGGGTATCTTGTTCAAATTTACCGTCACGATTTGGGTAAAAGCGAATGACGTAGCTGTGGGTCAACGTGTCATCGACCGGGACGCGGAAGCGGATATCATGACTAATCGCCTCGTTTGCGCGCGGTGTGGTTGAAACGCGGGTATGCGCCGGAAAGATGAAATGGATGATGCGCGGCGCGATATTCTCGATGTGCATCACGCATTTATAGCCGTAGCTACGCTCTATAAAGTCATAGTCGACCGGCGTCTTGAAAGCCATATGCGGATAGGAGCTTGCATGCAGGAACGGCAGGTGTGATAGATCCAGCCCATTCTCCGCCTTCTGCAGCCAATTACAGTAATCCTCGCTGCAGGTCAGCACCCGTCGGCCGTCGGTGCGGTGTAACAAGTCATAGTGCGGGATGAGTGGTGCGGGCTGCGGTCCGATATAAGCCCAAACAAAACCACCCAGGTCCTGTACCTCATACGCACCTTGGCGCACCTTGTCTTTGTAATTGCTGTCCGGCCTCTCCGCCGGCTGTTCCAGGCATTTGCCTTGGGCATCGAAGAGCCATCCATGATAACAGCAGCGGATTCCGTTCTGCTCGACACGACCAAACTCGAGCGAGGTCAGGCGGTGGCAGCACTGGAGATCAAGCATGCCGAGGGTGCCGTTGCCATCCCGGAAAACGACGAAATCCTGACCCAGCAAGCGCACCTTGACTGGACGGTCTTTGATGTTCTCGCTGAATTGAACGGGCCACCAATAGCGGCGCATCAAATCTCCGCACGGGGTGCTTGCTCCAACGCGAGTCAGCAGTTCATTTTCTTGCCCACTCAGCATAACCGTGCTCCACCTTCTAGGTCCACCAAATCAGACCAACACCCGACAAAGGAACGCTAGCGCTGGCCGCTTCGGCGACTAAGAGATCACCAAACGGCGTTGTCAGAGCGGTTCGCGCCTGCCTGCTCCCCAAATTTTAGCTTTAGTTACATTTAATTGTTTTGGCGACCGACCGGTCACCTTCATAGGTGATGGCGCAATCCATCCCAACCTTAAGTTTTTGGCCCTTGGCTTTCTTGCCGGCGATGGTGATCTTGGTACTTCTTCCTGAATTGGCCTGGACCAGTTTGCCTTTTTCCATGAACTGGATGCTGTGGCCCTTTCTCTTGATCTTCACCAGCTTGGCCTGCGCTGTATAGTAATTAGTCTTGCGCTTGGTGAAACTTTTCTCGGCCAGTTTCATCTCGGCATACATTTTATCGACGGTCGCTTTCGGGGTCGCATAGATGCGCTTGATGAATTTATCGATATCTTCCCCCGAGGTTACGCTGATCGTCAGCTTTCGCTTCTTCGCTTCGGCGAGATAGGTGCTGTCGTTGACGATTTTGGTCAGGACCTTGCGATAGGTATTCACAACGCCTGCTGGTACGCCTGCGGGGGCCATGAAGGCGCGGCCGACGACTTGCTTGGCAAGTAGAATTTCCAGAATATCCCTAGATTCCTGGTCTTTCACAAACTTTGAGAGGGTCGGGACGCCCTTCAGCCGTGGGTCGTTGGAGGGCTTAAAAGTCACCTGCATGAGAACGCGAATTTTTTTCTTCGCCAGCCAATGGGCCTTGGTGCTGGTGATGGTGCTCCAGGTGTAGTTGATGACCCCATCCACCTCGCCACGTTCCATAGCGAGGCCGATGGATCCCGTGCCCGGATAGCCGGAGATGACCTTGAACTTGGAGCCGATCAGGCGATTGAGCATCGCTGGCACCATTGCGGAGGGTTTGCCGGAATTTCCGATGATCACCTGTTTCTCGAACAAATCATTGATCGATTTGTACGGCGTGGTGTGCCAGACGACCAACATGTTGCGAAGACGATCAACACTGATGAGGTAGTTGAAGCGCGTTGCATCATGCTTGATGCGTTTGACGCCCATTATTTTGGCAAACAATGCGCCGCTCGGCATCGTCGCGATGGCACTGCCATCCTTTGGCGCGGTGTGATACAGCCAATCGACCGACTTGATGCCACCAGCCCCCGGCATGTTTTGGACCACGATGGTCGGCTTGCCGGGCAGATGTTTTTTCAAGTGCTTCGCGGTGAGCCGCGCGTAATTGGTGAAGCCGCCACCGGTACCGGTTCCAATGATGAGTTTAACCGTTCGCGGAAATTTATCCTGAGCTTCAACCGTGCTTGAAATGGCCAATCCAACGGTAATCATACACGCGGATACGGAGATGTTCCCGAGTCGATTCTTACTCAACAACACAACCT
>JBLHLO010000138.1:0-6171 GCA_047621105.1 Alphaproteobacteria bacterium | reverse complement strand
TGAAAGACATGCGAAGGATCGCAACACGCTTCGAAAAACTCAGTCAGAACTTCCTCGCCATGATCCACATATTCGCCATAAGATTATGGATCAATTGAGTCCACACCCTAGTTTTTGCAGTCGACCTTTTTAGCTTCTGAACCAGCGCTGGGATAGGTGAAAGTGCAGGTCATGCCGATTTTCACTGCCTTGCGCGCGGCCTCTTTGCCGCCGACGGTGATCTTGGTGCGCGAGCCCGACACCTTGGCCATCACTTTCTTGCCCTTGTAGTTGATGACGATTTGGCGACCGCCTTTCTTGAGGGCCGTGACTTTGCCGGTGTGCTTGGCCAGTTCAACTTTGGCTTTGACCTTCTTGCCCTTGTAGCGGGTATAGGCGTCCATCTTGGCGATGATGCTCTTGGGCGCGGCAGCGACTTCAACAATTTTCTCTTTGATCTCATCACCAGAGACAAAGATGATTTCACGCTTTTGCTTATCGGCCTCAGCCAGGAACTTGGGATCCTTCACCATAGCCTCGAAGGCGGTTTGCATGACCTTCAGGCGATCGGCGGGCACTTTAGGTCCCATCATGAAGGGCCGGCCCAGTAGCTTCTGAACCAGCAGCAATCGCCAGATGGTGAGGTGTTCCGGATCCTTGACGTAATCAATGATCAGCGGAATGTTCATCTTGATCAGGGCTGGGTGTGCTTTAAGGGCGTTTTGCGCCAGGAAGACAAAATCATTCCGCCAATTCCGGTTGCGCGAGGTGAGCGAGGAAAAGGACGAGGTATAGCCCTGGACCTCACCGCGCTGCATGGCCAATTCAGTGACGGTTGAGCCGGGATAACCGGTGATGATTTTAATTTTGGTGCCTAGCGTGTTATTGGCCAGGGATGGAAAAATTTCAGTATCGTTGGGGCCGGTACCGCCAAAGATGACTTCCGTCTTTTGGATATCGGCAAATGTCCGGACTTTGGTGTTGGCTTTCCATACGGCGAAGACGCCGACCTCGCTGTTGAGGCTGCCGAGCCAGTTGATCTTGACCGGATCATATCTGGGACCTTTATCGCCAAAAATCGGCAGGAATGGAATATTGCGCTGAACAGCGCCGATGACCGTGCCGTCCTGGGGGGCGACATTATAGATGAAGTTGGCGGCGACCACGGATCCGGCGCCGGGCTGGTTTTTGACCGTAAATCGGGGCTTGCCAGGGATATGACGGCCCATCTGGCGGCCGACCATACGGGCATAGGTGTCATAGCCGCCACCCGCGCCGGAACCGACAATGATCTGAATCCGTTTGATTTTGTAGAAATCGGAAATGGCGTCGGCCTGGGCGATGGTGCTGCCACCGGCAAAGACGGTAGCGGCAGTCACACTTAGCAGGACATGTTTCAATCTAGTCATGGCAAATTCCCTGTCGTTACATTTATTTTTTGCCCGATGAACAGCGATTTCTGTTTAAAAGGGTAACATTAGGTTGTGGTGATCCAAAACCGGAAATACGGCGCTTATACGGCCAATATTGAATTTGGGATGTCCGCAGTAGTGCGGGCAGACTAATTTTTCAGGAAAATCAGGGGGTATAGATGGCATCACCGTGCACCAAGGGGAACTTGCCCCGTGCCGTCAGCCGCGCTGCAGCAGAGGGGTTGTCTGCCCGTGTGTTGGCACGAAAGCGCCGGCGCGTTACGGCCCGTGAAGATGTGTTTCGTATTCGCTCACTCGGGCTCGATTGGGACATTGGTGCCATGGTTTATACGCCATCGGGCAAGGTGATCCGTGGGGCTGACGGCAAACACGGTGGCTTCTTCCTGCTGCATGGCGGTAATGGCGATTATAAATCGGTCGAGCCTTTAGCCCGGATTCTTGCTGAACGGTTCGGCTATAAAGTGGTGTCCATGACCTTTCCCGGTCGGTTGTATTTGCCCAGCGCGAAGCGTGACTGGCCGGACGATACCCTCAACCCGGACGGCACTGCCCGCATGCCAATTTGGAAAAAGGGGGAGGTCATTACCCCCGATCAATACACGTTGGTGCGTGATACCTCGCTGCGTGCACGTTATGGTACGCGCACTTTTGCCCGTGCTAAGCGCGGCACCTTGTTCTTTGAACGCATGGCGGCTTGGCCGGTGGCTTTTGACGATGCCATGGTCAAGGCGTGCCAACGCCACCTGCCGGCAGAGGAATATTCCGTTTATGCCCATGGCCACTCCACCGGTGGTGCCTTTACCGCGATCTTGAGCCAGCGGCTTGAGAATTTTGCCGGACAAACCGAAGTGGAAACGGCACCAATCGGGGTTATTAACCGTCAAAAGCATGCCTGGTCCGGCTCCATGGGGAAGATCAAGGGATTTGATAAAGCCGGTCCGGCTGAACAGGACGACGTGTTGAAAGATCCGTTTACCGATCTTTATCTGCGGACTTGGCGCGATCGGGCACGGTATTCGGGACCCGAAGCGCTTGGTCGGGAAGGGCCTGGCGCGCTGATGCGTTTGCCGTGGCTGATGGAGGAAATCCTCGATGGCTGGACAGAAGAAAAGTTGCGCCCGCAATTTAAGGCGGAATTTCCCGTTACCCATAACGTCGCGGTGACGCTCGAAGCAGCGGCGCGGACCGCGGCCCGGCGGCTCAAACTTAATCGGGCGGAAACCAAGGCGCTGGTTGAACGTTATCTTGATTACGGGCGATATCGTCAGGGGCCGGGGGCGGTGCCCGTGCCGCCGATCCTCTATGTGAATTCCCGCCTCAGCCGTGACAATTCGGAAGAAGCTTTTCGCGCCGTAGTGCTGCCGATGTTGGCGAAACTGAAGCCCGCGCCGCGCACCCATCTGGTGATGGTCGATGCCGCAAGCCACATTTATATGGAAGCCGATGGTCCAAAATTACCCTTAGGTATGGCGCCCGTCGCCGCGAAGCTGTTTGATGACGCAATCAAGGGCGGTTATTTCGTGACAAAGTAAAGCTAACCAGCAAGGTAGTGGAATGATCTTTCTTCAATTGCTCGTCATCTTGCTGTTAACCCGTGCCTTTGGCGAAGGCGCTGTTCGGCTTGGCCAACCTGCGGTCATGGGGGAAGTCATGGCCGGGGTCATGCTTGCGGCGGCGGTGGCACTGCCTGGGCCGCACCTGCAATTCACGACTGCGCTGATCAATGGTGAGGTTTTTCACCATGCCGCCACGGCCGGGATTTTCTTTCTCATGCTGCGGGCTGGGATTGAGTTGAAGCCGCGCGAGGTCGGTGAAAAACCCCTTACGTCATTTGCGGTGGCATTGGGTGGGGTGATGGTGCCGCTCGCTGCCGGGATCGGGCTCGGTTATTTGTTTCTCCCCCCTGGCGATAACCGCTTCGCGTTGGCGTTGCTCATTGGCGTCGTGATGTCGATTACCTCCATTCCGGCATCAGTGCGCATCCTTACCGATCTCGGCATGCTGCATACGCCGGCAGGGCGGATGATCATTGCCGCTGCTTTATATGATGATGTGATCGGTCTGGTTTTGCTGGCGCTGCTCACGGCGCTGCTCAAGACTGGTATTATGCCTAGCTTAGCCGAGTTTGGGTGGGTGTTCGGCAAGATCGCGGTTTTCTTCGCGGTTACCATAAGCTTAGGAGTTCACGTCTACCCGCGCGTCATCCGCGGCCTCGGCACATTGCAAGCGACGTCGCTAGAATTGAGCGCGCTGATGGTGGTGGCCTTCGCCTATGGGTTATTGGCTGAGGTATTGGGCATGCACTGGATCCTTGGCGCTTTTATGGCGGGCTTATTCTTTGAACCGGAACGGGTCGGTATCAGGGCCTATGACGGGTTGAAACTGATCATTGGTGGCATTACCGCAGGGCTGTTTGCCCCGGTCTTCTTTGCTTCCATTGGGGCGCGGATTGATCTTGGGGCGCTGACTACAGCCCCATTATTTCTTATGGCTGTGATTGCTGCGGCCTTCCTCGGCAAGCTGTTGGGGGCCGGGCTGCCGGCCCTAGCAGTGGGGCTAGGTCCGCGTGACAGCATTACCGTTGGCGTTGGCATGAGCGGCCGCGGTGCGGTTGAACTGGTGGTGCTGGCGATTGCCGTGGAGACGGGGCTAATCACCGCCACACCGCAAAGTGGGGCCGGCACCCACCCTATTTATTCCTTGCTGGTCCTGATGGTCTTGGTGACGACCCTGATGGTGCCGTCACTGTTACGGGCCCTACAGGTGCCCCGAAAATCCCCTAATGATATGAATCCAAAGTAGAAATTTTTTTGAACCCGGGTTAGTGCCGCCCTGAATCTTTTACTTGAAATACTTAGAGTTCTAATCTATTATAATTAGATAGCTAACGAAGTATTTATGACAGTGCCAATGAGGCCCTAACAAAGCGGAGGCGACAATGGCCAATCTCGAACCCAAATTCATTGATTATTCCGGCAGCCAGTTTTCTGGCCAACATACCCACGGCGATCATTCCCTCGACCTTTGGGAACCGATGGTCATGCCAAAGGAAGCAATTGACGCGGAAATCGACCGCCTGGCGTCGCTCTCCAAGCCCAATAACGGCGTGCGTCGGTCACGCTTCGTACATCCACGTTCGGTTGATGAAAAAGCCCAAAGCTGGGCGCCGGGGGTGGATGTCAGCCTCGATGTGTTGCTGCCGGGTGAGCGCACCAAAGCGGTGCGCCAAAACTCATCGGTGGTTAACTTCTGCATCCAAGGCGGTGGCAGCATCAGACAGAACGGTAAAATGACCAAGTATGGTCAGTACGATCTGGTGACCACGCCCAGCATGTGGGTGCATGAATATGTCAACGATACGGATGAAATGCAGGTGCGCTTGCGCTATTCAAATGGGGCATTGCTCGAACGGATCAACATTCATTATGTCGATGAAAATCCACCCGCCCATGGTTCCGCCAAAGACGACCTGACGGTTACGGCCGAGGAAGAGGGCGAATGGCATCATTCAAAATTTGGCGCTCTCCAAATCGGCAATGAAGGGGCTTGGTTGATGCCCTATGAAGGGTTGGTCAATCCGCCGCCGGCGAAGATCGTGTCCCTGCATTGGCCGTGGGAAAAGGTGCAGCGAGAGCTCGATAAATATGCCGAAAGCTTGGGCCAGGATTATGAAGGTCGGCGACTTTATCTGCTCTACGATCCGGTGACGGGCCGCTCCAATGGGACCACGGCTAATTTCTTCGCCACCATCACGCATCGTCCGGCGGGTATTTCTGATCGTCCACACCGTCATGCATCAGCGGCGATGAATTATTACTTCGCCGGCGAAGGTCATTCGGTGGTGCAGGGTAAGGAATATCCCTGGAAGGCCGGTGACTTCATGTTTTCGGCGCCGGGTTGGGCGATCCATGCCCATACCGCAGATAAGGGTCCCGTCTATGAACTTACCATCCAGGACATGCCGTTCTGCATCAACACCGATTGCCTGTTGTGGCAGGAAGATATGAAGGGGCCGATTTCCATGCTCGGCTCCCACGCCGGATTTCTCACCAACCGTGACGCCTTGGCGAAAGCAAGTTGAGGGGCGAAAGAAAGTTGAAGTGAACATGAGTTGACGGTCTGAGCGATCGGACCGCCATCGGGGGACAGGGGCATTTCGGGTCTCCGCCGGTCCTTGTTCCCCACCTTTCCCTGCCGGATCCGATGTTTATCGGTCCGGCTTTTTTATGGAAGATGACTCAGGCTTCGCCGCGCGCCAGATAAGTGCGGTCGATAATAAAATCGACGGTTTTAAGCACCTCTTCGGGCGCGGGACGCAAATGCGGCATGGAGTTGAGCACCGCCATCTGCAATTTGCCGTCGCTGGTGATGAGAAACAGGCCCGGTTCGGTGAAGGTGGCGGGTTCGGTGTCTTTGATCGCTTGAGAAATATAAAGCCCCCATGCGCGAGCCGCATCGATGCCAAACCCATAGGCGACCTTCATATTGGCAAGCCCCCAATCTTGCTTGGCTTTAATCGCGCGGTCTTCAGGGTCAGCACTGACCGCGACGACCTCAACCCCACGTTCGGCAAAATCATCCAGCATACCGTGGAAGGCCGCCATATAGCGACTGCAGACCGGGCAATGCAGGCCACGGTAGATCACCAACAGGGTAAACCGCTCGGGTGGTACCGCGCCCAATTTGTAACGTCCGCCCCCGGTAAGCGGCAGGTCGAGGGCAGGGACGGATTGTCTGGGTTTGACGGCCATGGCTGGGG
>JBLHLO010000137.1:0-6229 GCA_047621105.1 Alphaproteobacteria bacterium | reverse complement strand
ACCGAATGAAAAATTTCCCAACATTTCAAAAAATGTGTGGTGACGTGCGGTGTAGCCGACATTTTCCAAATCATTGTGCTTGCCGCCCGCACGCACGCACTTTTGGGAGCTGGCCGCCCGGGTATAGCTGCGGGTTTCGGCACCGATGAAGGCATTCTTGAACTGCACCATACCGGCATTCGTAAAGAGCAACGTCGGATCGTTATGGGGCACGAGTGGGCTCGAGGCCACGACCTCATGGCCGTGACGTTGAAAATACTCGAGAAACGCCGTTCTGATCTCGTTGGTTGTCGTCATTGTGTCTTGTAAATTGCCTTGCGCGGCCAGTAGTCGCCAAAGCCCATGCTTTTACAGGGACACAGGCTCAGTGTCCATCACCTGAGGGCTTGTCGGATGCCCTGCACCCCTTGAATAGCTTGCCTAGCATGACAAACCCCGCCCATTTAGATGGGCGGGGGTCATGTACAGTCACCTTACGGCGACAGCTTGAAGGTCCATTTTAGAAGGTTCAGGTGGTTTCGTTCGGAGCGGCACCGGCAGCATCGTCATCGGTCTCTTCACGGCTCTCACTGTCAGTGAGCATCGCTTCCGACACCAAACCGGCATTGGCTCTAATCGCCTGCTCAATGGTTGCGGCTATCTCAGGATTATCCTTGAGGAAGGCTTTACTGTTTTCCCGGCCCTGACCGACACGGGTTTCACCGTAAGAAAACCAAGTGCCGGACTTTTCGACGATTCCGGCCTTGACACCGAGATCAAGTAATTCACCTGTCTTGGAAATACCCTGGCCGTACATAATATCGAATTCGACCGTTTTAAACGGCGGCGCCACCTTATTCTTCACGACCTTGACCCGGGTTTGGTTACCTACGATGTCGTCATGATCTTTGATGGCACCAATGCGCCTGATATCTAAGCGTACCGAGGCATAAAATTTAAGGGCGTTACCGCCACTCGTGGTTTCAGGATTGCCAAACATGACGCCAATCTTCATGCGAATCTGGTTGATGAAGATGACCATGCAGCGCGAGCGGGCAATCGAGGACGTGAGCTTCCTCAGGGCCTGGCTCATGAGTCGTGCCTGGAGACCAACGTGGTGATCCCCCATTTCTCCCTCGAGCTCGGCCCGCGGCACGAGCGCCGCGACCGAGTCGACCACCAAAACGTCGATGGCGCCCGAACGAACCAGGGTGTCTGCGATCTCAAGCGCCTGTTCGCCGGCGTCGGGCTGGGAAATCAGTAGATTTTCGATGTCGACACCCAGCTTTTTGGCATAGCCCGGGTCGAGCGCGTGTTCGGCATCGACAAAGGCGCAGGCGCCGCCCTGCTTCTGAGCCTCAGCGATGACGTGAAGCGCCAGCGTCGTCTTGCCCGAAGATTCGGGGCCGTAAATTTCGACCACCCGGCCCCGCGGTAGGCCACCGATGCCGAGGGCAATATCAAGCCCAAGTGAGCCAGTAGAAATCGATTCGATTTCTACGACGCTCTGGCCCTGGCCGAGTTTCATGATCGAGCCCTTGCCAAAGGCCCGCTCGATCTGGCTGAGGGCGGCGTCTAAAGCCTTTTGCTTGTCCATGTTGTCCTTATCTACAAGATGCAGCGCGGTCGCCATTGCGGTGTCCTTCCTTATTTCACAGGGGGAGTGCCGTTGCAACCAGCACCCAAACCCCCCTTAAAGCGTTTCAGGAAGACCAGAGTACATGTTTTGTTCTCATCGACAAGTTCTTTTTTTGTTCTTATTTTTTGCCGGCCAGAATTTGCTCAGGATTCAGGGGTGAGCGGGCCACTGCGAGTCTTCTCGAGGCGGCGTGCCAAGAAATAGAGGGCCACGCCGGCACCAGTGAGGACAGCAATAATAAAACCGGACGGCAGCCCCGTAAGGGCAGTAAGAGTCCCGCCGTCTGGGCCCTTGGCCGCCGCGTAGAGCGGCCTGAGGTCGTCGAATAGGCCACTGAACAGCCACACGCCACCGACCATCCCGATCATGAAGACGAGCGCATCCAAACGCCCGCTGGCGAGGCCGGCAGCCGATGTCCCCGGGCAATAACCGCCAATGGCAAAGCCCGTACCGATCAAAGCACCGCCCATCGCGACCGCCCAAAAATAGAGTGTCGGTACATAGACCGCCTGGGGCTTGAGCAGGCCCGCTACTTCACAAAGCCATAACACCGCCGCCGCAACGATCACGGCGCTGAGCATAACCTTAATCACGGTAAAATCGCGTAAAGTGAACTGGGCCACCAGCTTACGGGGACTACCAAGGCCCCCGCCTTCAAGGATGAAGCCGAACAGAAAACCGAAGAACAAGCCCGAGGCAACGCCGCCGTCATAGAGAGGTAAACTCATCGCCAAGTCCTCCGCACCAAGCCCATGGTCACGAATCCGGCAGCGAAGAAGGCGGCCAGAAATACGAAGGCCGCCACCGATAAAGTCGCCCCGCCAGATAGACCGAGGCCACTGGTGCAGCCGCGCGCAAGCCGTGCACCAAAACCAACCAGCACCCCGCCCAGAAGCGCCCAACCGAGACGTGCCGGCACGCACAGCCCGGCACCCTTTTCAATGCCTAAGCGAAAGCGGCCGGCGCTCATCGCACCGGCCCCAGCGCCGAGGACCAGACCAAGAACTTGCCAGCTGATCCAACCGGCGAACGGATTACCCGTGGCATAAGCATTGAGATAGCTGTTGGCGGCAATGATTGCCGGATCCACCACACGGCCAACGGCGGCCGCAAGGGCAGTAAAGAAGCCGCTTGCGCCCAAACCATGCCCTGTGACCAAGAACGTCGCGGCCAGCACAAGGCCGAGGGCCGCCCCTGCAGCAAGGGGATGCCAGTATGGCCGGGGGCCGGTATTCATGGCGTTTTTTTCACAGGCGCAAGACCGAGCTTGACCCGCACTGCCGGTTCTCTGCTCGTGAGACCGGTAGCGCGGCCTTCCTCGATGGCGATCTCACCGGGCACGCCTTTGGATGCGCGGTAAAGTGCCCACATGGCACCGGCCCGGTTAGCACTCTGGCAATGGACCAGCACCGGGTGGTTCGCAGCATTGTCGATGACACGGGCGAATGTCCGCACCTGGTCATCAGTGGGAATTCGGGTCGTCACAGGGATATTGACGTAAGTGAGGCCCACGCGCTTGGCTGCGGCGCGTTCAGCCTCAAGCCCTTCGGCGGGCCCGCGCAGATCAACCAGCACCTTGAAACCCAGCCCCTTGGCCTCAACGACCCCGTTACCCTGGATCAACCCAGCTGTAGCAATGCCCGGCGCGGCGCGGTTGTAATAAGTGATGGCAGCCGACACCTTATCGCCAAACGGCGCTTCGGCAGCCCCAAGCGCGGCTGGCATCAGCACGGTGAAAATAGCAAAAGCAAAAATATATGAAGCGATGCGGTAACCCATAACTCCATTTCCGGCCCGGAAGGGCCCCCTTAGCCTTTGGAGAAACACTTACCTTAAGGTGGGTTGAAAAGCCGGTCGCACAAGGGGGTGTGACAAAATAAACCCACAAAAAATATCTGGTTACTCCGCCAGCACTTCCTTGACCTTGCCCGCCAGCTGATCGAGGGAGAACGGCTTAGCCAGAAAGTGAATGCCGATCTCGCGTTCAAGGGATTCACGGAAATCATCTTCGGCGTAGCCGGAAATGAAAATCACCTTCATATCCGGATAACGACCGCGCACTTCGCGGATCAGGGCGGGGCCGTCGCGCTGGGGCATCACCACGTCGGAGATGATCAAATCGATGGACGCCTCCGTCTCCTTCATGACCTCAAGCGCAACGTCACCGTTCTTTGCCTCAAGCACGGTATAGCCCTTGTTGCGGAGCGCCCGGGCACCGAACAACCGCACCGGATCTTCGTCTTCCACCAACAACAAAGTGCCGACGCCGGAAAGATCCTGTGCGGCACGCGGCACACGAGTCTTTTCAGCAGGGGCTGCGTCTGTTTCTTTTTCTTCGTGTCGGGGCAGGAAGAAGGTAAAAGCCGCCCCCTGCTCTGGTTTCGAATCGACCTGCAAAAATCCACCAGTCTGTCTCACAATGCCGTACACGGTGGATAAGCCGAGACCTGTCCCCGCGCCCACTTCCTTAGTGGTGAAGAACGGCTCAAATATTCGTTCCAGGATTTCCGGCGCGATACCATAGCCGGTATCGAGCATCTCGACCTTGACATAACGGCCCGGCGGCATGGTGTCGGCACCCCGTCGAACCGGCCGTTCCAGAGTCACGTTGGACGTGCGGATGGTCAACTGACCGCCCTTTTCCTTCATCGCATCACGGGCATTAACGGCGAGGTTGATAATGACCTGCTCTAACTGCACCTGATCAACCCGCACGAGGCCGAGATCACGGCTGTGGATCACCTCTAGGGAGATGTTGACGCCGATCAGACGACGTAACAGGTTCGATAACTCGGCCAATACATCGGTGATATTCAGCACCTTGGGCTGGAGCGTTTGCTGGCGCGAAAAGGCCAGCAATTGCCGCACAAGATTGGCCGCACGGTTGGCATTTTGTTTAATCTGCATGATGTCGGCGAAGGTCTGTTCGCCGGGCCGATGGCGTTGCAAAATCAGATCGCAAAAACCGATCATCACTGTCAACAAGTTATTGAAATCATGGGCAATACCGCCGGCTAACTGTCCTATGGCCTGCATTTTCTGGGACTGGGCGAACTGGGCCTCGAGACGGCGGTGCTGAGTGGTCTCAAACAGGTGCAGGATAAAACCCGACAGATTACCGCTCGTATCCTCCAGCCGGGTAATGGAAAGCGCAGCCGAGGAATCCGGATTATTGGCAAATTGAACATTGAGAGGTGTCTGGGGCGGTTTGGCCTTGGTCGCCTCGGCCAGCAGTGCCGACAGTGCGTCGCGGTTTGCGACGGCAATCAGGTCGGTGATAGCCTTGCCGACAATCACGCGCCCGCCACCTGCCAATTCGTGGAAGGCACGGTTACAATCAACGACAGTGCCGTCGAGCTCAAGAATGGCGATTCCAGTCGGCCCCTCCTCGAACAATTTAAGGAACCGTTGTTCGGAAACATCCAATGTCTCACGCAACTCGCGCTCAGCAGTCAGGTCGCGAACGATCGAACGCGTGCGAAGCGTACCCTCATCAACATCACCGACCACGGTCTGGATGATCTCTGCCTGGAATTCGGAACCGTCCGCTCGACGCAACACCACCTCGTCTCGTGTGCCGTGGAAGCCGGGACCGAATGGGCTCCACGGCTTGGCCGGATTGCCGCCAGGTGCCACCACAAAATCAGCAAGCTGGCGGCCATCGTTCAAAAATGATTCGGGGCTGACGCCGAGCCAATCGCTCAAGGTTTGGTTGACATAATCGAAGGTGCCAGAGACATCCACGGAATAGAACCCGATCGATGCATTTTCAAGAAAATCGACAAGCTTGGCACGCTCCTCGTTAAGCACCTCTTCCATTTGACGCCGATTCGTGATGTCTTCCATGCACCACAGCACGTAGCCACGCCGGTAACCAAGGGCGTAAGCCGACACATTGAGCCATTGCCGATCGCCCTGTTCACTGGATACGCAGATCTCTGCATGGCCGTTACCGCCAGCCCGGGCGATTTCCTGCAGCAGAGTGAATTGCCGCCCGCCCTCGCCGGCCCAGGCCAAGGACTCCAATTCGGCAAACCGTTGCTGGGGATCACGCCCCATCGTCGCCCCAAAGGCAGCGTTCCAATAGATCAGGCGGCCCTTATGCGAAACAACCGCCCGACCATGCGGGTCTGCCTCGAACGCACGCAGCAGGAAATAAGCGCGCATCAAATTGCGATGCCGTCGCCAAGCGATCAAGCTGACCAAAATGAAAACAACGGTGCTGATGCCACCGGCCAAAATTGCGCCGGATTGATTGAAACGTTGGACAAAGGGCAAATCGGCAACCACGCGCGGACGCGGCAGAAAACCGTCGAAACCGCTCAGAAACAGGTACGCGACGGTAGCCACAGCCGTCGCCAGGACGACCAACAACCAAAGAATTAGGCTGCGCCTAGGGTTTCCCTGCGGCAACTTCGACGCAGGTAAGTTCGTGTCAGGGACTATAGCTTCGACGTTCATAAGCCTATCGGCATCGGTTATACGGTTAACACATATGTCATCGGTGTCAGAATGCCAAAGGGGCACACGAAAGGAAAGGGGCACGCGAAAGGAAGGTGTAACAGGACCACTGTCCGATAAGACGCCCCCATCGTTGGCCGTCAACAGCCT
>JBLHLO010000136.1:0-6251 GCA_047621105.1 Alphaproteobacteria bacterium | reverse complement strand
CGCGTTGCCCGGCGGATATCTTTGATCGCCCTGGCCGCACCGGTTGGTCGTGTCTCTGATTTCTGCCTCATCTTCGTTCCCTTCGGCAACTCAGATGAGCCTGAAATCCTCTCTTATGCAATCCCGATGATTTGTTCCATAAGCGCTGACGTTAGACAGTGCTTGTGCCGCCTCCGGCAATGATTTTAGCCTTGGCACATTTTGATAAATGTATTCCCACGGGTGGCCGCCGGTGACGAGCCCATAAAGCGTATAGGAAAAATTTGAGAATCCCGCACCATCATGAGCGCCAAAAAAGGCAATGAAGGCTGGATTCATGCCAAAGGCGAGGACGACAGCTGCGCATGTCCAGGCCGTGGCCTTGAATGAGAATCGATTGCCGCTGCGAAATTGCCAACCCGCATAGAGGATCAGCAGTGGCAGGACAAACATGGCGCCGGCACGGGCGACAAGACCCAGCCCCATAAGACCAGCGCCGAAGGCAAAGAGTGATATTTGGCGCCGGTTGGAATCGTGGATTGCAAGCCACATGAGTGCAAAACCGCAGCCCCAAGGATGAGGCCTATATTTTCCGACATCACCGAGCCCACGGTCGGGAAATAGAACGGCACCAATACGGTAGCAGCAACAGCACTCGCACCTAACCCTATGCTGCGCCCCAGCACCGCAATCACAGTGAGAATGGCTCCAGCACTGAAAGCAGTCAGGGTAAACAAAGCGTGTTGGAGCGAGCCGCCGCTAAATTCGAGCAAACTCGCCAGATACAGTGTCGACAAAGGACGTCGTGTGCTCCAACAGGTCAGTTCACCATGCTCTAGAAAATGGAGCGCACCGGCGAAATACCCGGCGGCATCGGAGTTGGGCAACAAACCGGCAAATATCACACCGCTGCTGAGCAGTGTCTGCCATTTGGCGGAGAGCAGAAACCCAAGGGTGATAAGGCCGATCGCTATGAGCAGCGTTTCGCCATGGCGTTTGATCCAGGGATTGCCCTTTACGGCAAATATGATCGTGGCGAACAGAAGCAAGACAAGGGTGAGGCAGAGCGGCAGGAAATGCAGGATAGTAAGTGCTGCGCCTGTTGGTGTGATCAGGGCCATGGCATAGCCGGCGCTAAATCCGATAGTGCCCAGACCAAAAGCATGCATAAGGGTGCGGAAATTTTGCGGCATGCTCATCGCCGATGATGAGTGGTGGTAGGCCGGGCGGGGATCGAACCCGCGACCAATCGCTTAAAAGGCGATTGCTCTACCACTGAGCTACCGGCCCCCAGTGTTGAAATTTGCGTCCCCTAACCGGGCGCGCGGGCCGGTTTAGCACGTTGGATAGAAGAAGGTAAAGCCATCCTCCCTCGCCTCCTCTGGGAGGCAAGATTAGGCGCCGCCGTTTTCCCATTTGTCGATGTCGACTTCCCAGCCTTTCTTGTAGCTGAGGTCGAAACGGTTACCTTCAGGATCGGTCAGCCGGTATTCGGCATAGGGCCGGCTTTCTGGGCGCTTGGCGACCTCAATCTCCTTGGAAAAGGCATCGAGCTTGTTTTCCATGTCGGAGACAAGGAAGCCGAAGTGGTTAACGCCAAAGCGGTATTCATGCCCCTCGGACGCACCGTTGTAGAAAGGGTGAACGGCCAAATTGGTGGTGCCGTCGCCCATGAAGCGATTTTTACGCTCCTGATTACGGCGCTCATACGATGTATCAAGCTCACGAAAGCCGAAGAGGCTCTCATAGAACTGCATGATATTGGTGGGATCGAGCGCGTTATAGGCGATATGGGCAACACGCGGCAGATTCATCGCCTCGCCGCCGACACCAAAATCGCCGGTTGATAGCGTCACCGGGCGAGCTTCGGGGTCGTAGATACGGCACTCACCAAAATGGGGGCCGCCCCCCTCCTCGATAATTTCGCCGCGCGGAGCGATGTCACGGTAACGGGTGGTCACCCGGTCGAGGCTGTCCACCTGTAGCCCGACGTGATGCAGACCGAGCGTCTGGTCCGGTTCCATCAATTCTTCACGAGCCTTGAGAAAGGTCAGGTTATAAAAACCGTCGGTGAGCGATACGTCGCCCTGATTCGACCGGCTGATTTCATCAAGACCGAAATGGCGCGTATAGAAATTTGAGATACTGTCAGGATCACGGGACAAAAACGCGAGATATCTTAGCCGTCCATGCATAGTGGGGCCCCTTCCCTTAAATCGTGTTTTCCAGACGGTAGCGCTTTTGACGGAGGCCGGGAAGGCCCAGCAAGCAGGTCTTAGCTATTGCCGTAATGGGTTTTGAGGTGGGCAGCCACTTCGGGCGTCACAAATTGGCTGATGTCGCCCCCTAAGCGGCAGATTTCCTTGACGAATCGTGATGATATGAATTGGTGGCGATCGGATGCCATCAGGAAAACGGTTTCGATATCGGGGGCTAGGCGTGAGTTCATGCCGACCATCTGAAATTCATATTCAAAGTCGGACACGGCGCGCAGGCCCCGGATAATCAGGCTGGCGCCGGCATTTTCGGCAAAGCCGACCAATAGTCCGTCAAATTGGGCAACCTCGATGGTGGCGCCATTTTGGGCAAGATCTTTGACGTCTTCACGCACCATGGCGACACGTTCTTCGATGGAAAAGACCGGGCCTTTGCCGTCGTTGGAGGCGACCGCGATGATCAGGTGGTCCACCACCCGGAGCGCGCGCTTGATAATATCGAGGTGACCGAGCGTGATTGGATCAAAGGTGCCGGGATAGACACCGGTGCGGGGATTAGTCATCGCTTTCGTCTTCCCCAATATTGTCGCTGCCGTTCGGGGATTCGGGATCAGCGCCATTTGCGCCATTGAGAGGGGTGTTTTCGCCGTTTACTTCATGGCCTTCGCCACTATCGATATCAGCTTCATCTTCGTCGCCATCATCTTCACCTTCACCTACATCCATGAGATGGGCGACCGACACCACGCGTTCGTCATCATTGATCCGGAACAATCGTACGCCGCGGGTCGAGCGCCCAGCGATACGGATATCTGATACCGGGGTACGGATCAGTTTGCCACCATCGGTCACCAACATAATTTGGTCAACATTGGTGACCGGGAAAGCAGCAGAGACACGACTTTCCTTAGAGGCGAATTTCATCAATTCAATGCCTTTGCCGCCGCGCCGGGTGATGCGGTATTCAAATGCCGAAGAGCGCTTGCCAAAACCGGTGTCGCCGATGGTCAGGATGAATTGTTCGCGTTCGGCCAGAGCTTCGAAGCGTTCTTGACTTAGTGCCGCGGCGGCGTTCTCTTCTGACACCTCCTCGTCGATCCCGTTGTTGGCATCCTCGTTGGGGCTTTCGGCTGTTTCGTCCTCTATTTCGCTGCCGCGTCGAACAGCACTGGCCATACGGACATAGGCCGCACGTTCCGGCCCTTCAATGTCGACATGGTCGAGGATCGACATGGAGATCACTTCATCGCCCTTGGCCAGCGAGATGCCCCGGTTCCCGGTGGAATTGCGTCCGGCAAACACGCGGACTTCGCTTATCGGGAAGCGGATGCATTTTCCGAAACGCGTTGCCAGCAATACGTCGTTATCTTCGGAACAGGTCTGCACACCTATCAAGTGGTCGCCTTCATCCAGTTTCATGGCGATCTTGCCATTGGCCATGACGTTGGTGAAATCAGAGAGCTTGTTGCGACGTACATTGCCCGACGCCGTGGCGAACATGACGTGCAGGTTTTCCCAAACAGCCTCATCCTCGGGCAGTGGCATCAGGGTGGTAATGGTCTCGCCCTCAGTGAGCGGAAACATGTTGACCAGTGCCTTGCCACGCGCCTGAGGGGTGCCCAGCGGTAGCCGGTAGACCTTGTCCTTATAGGCAATGCCCCGGGAGGAGAAGAACAACACCGGGGTGTGGGTATTGACCACAAACACCTGGGAAACAAAATCCTCGTCGCGGATGGACATGCCGGCGCGGCCCTTGCCACCGCGCCGCTGGGCCCGATAGGCGGTCAGTGGCACCCGCTTGATGTAGCCGTTGTGGCTGACGGTGACCACCATGTCCTCGCGTTGGATCAGGTCTTCGATATCCACATCGGCGCTGTTTTCGACAAGTTCCGTGCGCCGGGGCGTGGCAAAGCTTTCCTTGATGGCCAGGATCTCGTCGCGCAGGATGCCGCGTAGCTTTTCACGCGAAACCAGGATTGCCAGGTATTCAGCTATCTGGACGCAAACATCCTTTAATTCTTCCGCGATCTTGTCGCGCTCAAGCCCGGTCAAGCGATTCAGGCGCAATTCCAGAATGGCCCGAGCCTGGGCCTCGGAAAGGGTGTAATTGCCGTCTACCACGGTGCGGCCGGGTTCGTCGATCAATTCGATCAGCGGTGCCACATCCATGGCCGGCCAGGGCGTGGTCATCAATTTTTCGCGCGCGACCTGGGGGTCTTTTGCGGCGCGGATCATTTTAATCACGTCGTCAAGATTGGCGACCGCAATGGCGAGACCAACCAAAACATGGGCCCGTTCGCGCGATTTGCCGAGCTCAAAGGCGGTGCGCCGGGTGATGACTTCCTCGCGGAAGGTAATGAAGGCCTCAAGGATTTGCTTGAGGTTCAGCATTTCCGGCCGGCCGCCATTGAGCGCCAGCATGTTTACCCCGAACGAGGACTGCAATTGGGTGTGACGGAAAAGCTGGTTGAGCACCACTTCAGGCATAGCATCACGCCGGAGTTCGATCACGACGCGCACGCCCTGACGGTCCGATTCATCGCGAAGTTCGGTGATGCCTTCGACTTTTTTGTCCCGCACGACTTCGGCAATATGCTCAATCATGCGTGATTTATTTACCTGATAGGGAATCTCGGTGACGATGATGGCCGTTTTGTCACGGCTCATCTCCTCGAACTCGGTACGCCCCCGCATGACGACGGAACCGCGGCCCGTGTGATAGGCCGAACGAATGCCGGCAGCGCCGTAAATCAGCCCGCCGGTCGGAAAATCCGGGCCGGGAACGCATTCCATCAGCTGATCGATGTCGACGGTCGGGTCATCCAGCAGCATACAACAGGCGTCAATCAGTTCGCCCAGGTTATGGGGTGGGATATTGGTCGCCATGCCGACGGCGATGCCGCTGGCCCCATTAACCAGCAAGTTCGGAAATTGCGCCGGCAATACGGATGGTTCGCGCGTCGTCGAATCGTAATTATCTTGGAAATCGACGGTCTCTTTATCGATGTCTTCCAGCAGCGCGTGAGCCGCATGGCTGAGGCGCGCTTCCGTGTACCGCATGGCAGCGGCCGGATCGCCATCCATGGACCCGAAATTACCCTGCCCCTCGATCAGCATGAGGCGCATGGAAAAATTTTGGGCCATGCGGACCATGGCATCATAAATCGCGGAATCGCCGTGCGGGTGATACTTACCCATGACGTCACCGACCACGCGGGCCGATTTGCGGAACGGCTTATTCCAGTCGTAGCCGTTTTCCTTCATCGCATAGAGGATGCGTCGGTGAACCGGCTTCAAGCCATCGCGGACATCGGGCAGTGCACGACTGACGATCACGCTCATGGCGTAATCGAGGTAAGACGTTTTCATTTCCTCTTCGATGGTGATCGAGGAAATGCCTGTCGGTGGCGGAGGCTGGGGTGTATCCGGGGACGGAGGAACTTCGGTCAAGAACGGCGATCCAATGGCTGGAAAACGGGCTGTGACGATGCCCTAAAAACGGAAAAAACGTAGAAAGAGCACAGAAAAAATCACGGCAAATTAGATGCCTAAAATATAGCCGATCTGCGCGTTTCGAACAACAAGTTCGTGCGGAAAAAGGACTGGCAAATTAAAGGCTTAGTAGGAGAATTCCGAGGCCAATTTTGGCTAGAACGGAATCTCGTCATCAAGCTCTGCGCGGGCCGGTGCACCCCCGCCGGAAGATCCTCCGGAAGCGCGTTCAGGACTGCCCTGATCGCCGCCGCCGTAGTCGCCGGCACCGCCGCCTTCGGAGCGGCCATCGAGCATCGTCAACTCACCTCGGAAACGGCCGAGCACGACTTCGGTGGTGTATTTTTCTACGCCATCCTTGTCGGTCCATTTGCGGGTTTGCAGCGTGCCTTCCAGATAGACCTTGGAGCCTTTGCGCAAGTAACGTTCGGCGACTTCCCCCAGGCGATCGTTGAAAATCACCACCCGGTGCCATTCGGTCTTTTCCTTGCGCTCGCCCGAGTTTTTGTCTTTCCATTGCTCGGAAGTGGCCACCGAAAGCTGGACGATCTTGTTACCGTCCTG
>JBLHLO010000135.1:0-6258 GCA_047621105.1 Alphaproteobacteria bacterium | reverse complement strand
GAAGCGCTACGGGCAACCGAAGATCGTCGTGACGGACCGGCTCCGCTCGTATCGGGCGGCGATGAATGAGATCGGCAATGGGGCCGATCAGGAATGCGGCCGGTGGCTGAACAATCGAGCCGAAAACTCACACCAGCCATTCCGAAGACGGGAAGGGGCGATGGCCCGATTCAGGGATATCAAGACCCTGCAGAAGTTCGACTCAATTCATGCTTCGATCCATAACCACTTCAACCTCAACCGTCACCTCACCAACCGCGACGACTTCAAAGGGAACCGCTCTGCCGCGCTGGCCGAATGGCGGCAGATTGCGGCTTGATGGCTATGTGAGGTGGCATTCTGAGACTAGTTTGTTTTAGACTGACATCACCGTCGGGCGGCTATATGGGTATCTGCGCTTTTCTTTTCTATACCTGGGCGCTAGGTCAGGGGTAGCCGGAAGTGGAAGTGCGCAACATGCTTCTTCTTTTGATGGTTCTGTTTGAAAACGTGCATATTTTCAACTGTCGTTCGGAAACCCGTTCCGCTTTCCAGGTGCCGATTATCGCTAATCCCTTTGTTGTTTTGTCGGTTATCGGCGCCCTCGGGATCCATGTCGCCGTCATGTACATGCCATTCATGCAGGGCGTGTTGCGCGTGGCCCCCCTTGCGGCTGAGAGATGGATTGTTGTGGCGGTGATTGCGCTGGGCTTGTTGGGCGCCATGGAAATTTACAAGCTGGCCCGCCGCCGCGCGGCGCCTTGATTATCGCGCCGCTTATGCCGCTTGGCGCTTGTATTGCCGTTGCCATCTTCCCATGTTTAAGTGTGAAGGCCGCGCAGCAATCATAGGGTGATGAGGGGGGGTAAATGCAGGATCCATTTGCGCTTGGTGACGAATTTGGCCCGGCCAGGATTGTCCACGTACAGATTCCCAAGATTGGTCTCAAGGGCGTGCTTGTTGTGGACAATGTCGCCGCTGGCCCTTCCATCGGCGGGTTGCGTATGGCCAAGGATGTTTCCGCCGAGGAGTGCTCCCGTCTCGCCCGCGCCATGACCCTCAAGAATGCCGCCGCGGGCCTGCCCCATGGCGGCGGCAAGTCGGTGCTCATCGGCGACCCCAAGATGCCCCTTGCCCAGAAGGAACAATGGATTCGGGGGTTCGCTACAGCCCTTCGTGACATCGACGACTATATCTTTGGCCCCGATATGGGTACCGACGAACTGTGCATGGCCTGGGTCAAGGATGAAATCGGCCGTTCGGTCGGATTGCCGCGCGAAATCGGCGGCATTCCCCTTGATGAAATTGGTGCGACGGGGTTCGGCGTCTGCCGGGCGAGTGAGATCGCTTGTGCCCATGCGGGCATCAATCTCAAGGGGGCGCGTATCGCAGTCCAGGGGTTCGGCGTAGTCGGCAGTCACGCTGCGCGCTTTCTCACTGAAAAGGGCGCTATTTTGGTTGCTGCCAGCGATTCTCACGGGACCCTCGTTAACCCTCGCGGCCTCGACATCAAAGCCCTCGAAAATCTCAAGTTGACGGGCAAGAGCGTTGCCGACCTTCCCGGCGGCACGCGGGGTGGCATCGATGATATTCTCGATGTTGAATGTGATATCTGGATTCCTGCAGCCCGCCCCGACGTCGTGCGCGAAGACAATGTCGACCGCTTGCGGGCACGCATCGTTGTCCAGGGCGCGAACATCCCTTTCACACTCGGCGCAGAACGGGTGCTGTTCGAACGCGGGGTGCTTGTTGTTCCCGATTTCATCGCCAATGCTGGTGGCGTGATTTGTGCGGCGATGGAATATGCGGGCGCATTGGAGAGCGCCGCCTTCGCTGCGATCGAAGAAAAAATTAGTCGCAATACCGAAGAGGTGTTGGAAAATTCGAAAAAGGAAAAAATTACGCCGCGCGATGCGGCGAACGCACTTGCGCTCAAACGTATAAAGCGCGCAATGACGACGCGGCGTTGGGGAGTTTTCTAATAGAGTAAAGTCCGGCGCAGTTCTCTATGAAAACGCGTCGAAAGAGGAGTAGGTAGATGTACCGTATTCGCTTCCACGGTCGTGGCGGGCAGGGCATGAAGACGGCGAGCCGTATTCTCGGCACCGCCTTCTTTCTCGAAGGATTCGAGGTCCAGGATGCGCCACGCTATGGCGCGGAAAGACGGGGTGCACCTATCTTCGCCTATGTGCGGGCCGATCACGCGCCGATCTTCGAGCGCGGCGTGATTCGATGTCCTGATTTAGTGCTGGTCGCCGACGAAACACTCATGCCTATTCCCGCAGCCGGCGTGCTTGAGGGGCTTGATGATCATACGGTCCTCGTTATCACCGGCATTACAACCGCAGAGGACTGGCGCAAAAATCTCAATCTTGCGGGCCATCTCATTGTCGTGCCGCTGCCTGCCGACGAAGACATTGCCGAGCGCCGCCATGTTGGTGTCCGCCTCGCCACTATCGCCGCACGGCTGACTGGCGTGGTTTCGCTATCTGCGATCGAAAAGGCCATTGCCGAAGAGTTGTCTGTTCTGGGCCCAAAAGTGATCGAAGACAATCTGATCCATGCTCGTGCTGCTTGGGAACTGGCGGCCGGTGACGAAGGTGTGGCCGCCGCGGGTACGGCGGCAGGGGCCATTGATTACGTGCCCCCCGATTGGATCGTGCTCGGCGCCGACGATACAGCCTTGTCCGCCCCCATTGTTCATGGTGAGGCGACTAGCCTCGAGATTCGCACCGGGTTATGGCGCGTTTTCCGTCCGGTGATCGCCCTCGATCATTGTACAAAATGCGGCATTTGCAGAGCCTATTGCCCGGACGGCGCGATCATCGCAGACAATGACGGTTGGCCGGTGGTCGACTACGATCATTGCAAGGGTTGCATGGTGTGCGTTGTTCAGTGCCCGACCCACACCATCGCGGCGATCACCGAGGCCACGGCGCGGGCGGCGGAGCAAAAGACCGATCCTGGCTGCCCCACCGGGAGCAAGGAGGTCCCATCATGAAACGTACGCTGCTGACCGGCAATGCCGCCGCCGCCTTGGGTGCGCGCCTCGCGCGGGCCGACTACGTGCCGGCCTTCCCGATCACGCCCCAGACCGAAATTATCGAAACCCTCGACGGATGGATCGAAGGGGGTGAAATGGATGCGCGCATGGTGATGGTGGAATCGGAGCATTCCATGATCACCGCCGCCGGCGCGGCTGCGGCTACGGGGGTACGGGTGTTCACAGCCACGTCGTCCCAGGGTCTCCTTTACGGCATGGAAATGATCTACACGGTAGCAGGCTGGCGCGCGCCCTTCGTGCTTGCCAACGTATCGCGTGGGCTCGCCTCGCCGATCACGCTCGAGCCCGACCATAACGACGTTTTGGCAGCGCGCGATTCAGGCTTTCTTATGTTTCACGCGGCGACTTGCCAAGAGGTGCTGGACCTCGTGTTGATCGCCTACCGTGTGGCTGAAGACACGACCGTGCGGTTGCCGGCGATCGTCAACCTCGATGGGTTTTACCTATCATTCACGCGCGAACCGGTTGAAATTCCTGAGCCGGATGCCGTGAAAGCCTTCCTGCCTGATTTTGACCCACAATCGGTGCGCTTCCGTGGCGAAGCGCCGGAAAGCCAGGCTGTCGCCGTGCTTGGTGGGGGGTCCTATTCCTATTTCCGCTATCAGAACCATCTGGCCCAGCTCAATGCGATCCCTGCCTTTACGCGCGCGGCAGAGGAGTATGCCGCCGCCTTCGGCCGTGTCTATGAACCACTTGAGAGCTACCACGTCGACGATGCTGAGATCGTCCTGGTGATGATGGGGTCCTTTGCCACCAAGGCCAAGGCCGCCGTTGACGCGCTGCGCGCTGCCGGCAAGCGGGTCGGTCTGGTGCGCCCCCGTCTTCTGCGTCCGTTTCCGGACGAGGCGCTACGTACCGCACTGATTGGTAAGCGTGCAATCGCCGTCATCGACCAGAACCTATCTATGGGCAAGGGGGGGGTGCTGCATGCGGAAGTGGCCTCGGTGCTTTATGGCGCCAAGGACGCGCCGCCCGTGCTCGCCTCTTTTGTCGGTGGTCTCGGCGGGCGCGATATCACGCCAGAAGAATTCTACGAGATCGTCGCGGTTGTGGAAGAGGCATCGGAAACAGGAATCACGCCACCGCCACGGCTTCTCTATACCAGCCAGGAATTGCGCGAGATGCGGAAACTTCAAACCATAGCCGAGGCCGAACACCATCTGGCACGGGAGGAAGAGACCAAATGACCGATACCGCCTTCCACAAGATCAAGGATCTCCCCTCAACACACTTGCTTGGTACCGGCACCGCGATGTGCGCCGGCTGCGGTGGCCTTCACGCGCTGCGTGAGATCTATGATGTGCTTGGCCGCAACACGGTGATCGTCAACGCAGCGGGTTGCATGACGCTGCTGTCGATTTATCCCTTCACGCCGTTTCGCGGCAGCTTCCTCTATACCTCCATGGCATCGGCCCCGGCGGGGGCGCAAGGGGTGCGTGATGCCCTCGACATTCTTGTTGCCAAGGGCCGCCTGCCTGAAAGTGAGAACCTCAATGTGGCGGTGCTGACCGGCGACGGCTCGGCTTATGGCATGGGTCTATCGGCGACCTCGGGGGCGATTGAGCGGGGGCTCGATTTCCTCTACCTCTGCTATGACAACGAAGGCTACGGCAACACCGGCCACCAATCATCGGCCGCAACCCCGCATGGTGCGCGCACGGCGACCTGCATTGGCGCCCATGGCATGCCCGGATACAAGAAAGATTTGTTTGCGATCTGGGCGGCGCACAAACCGACATATGTCGCGACCGTGATCGGCTCGGAGCCGGTCGACCTCGCCCAGAAGATTGAAAAGGCGGCGAAGATGAAGGGCCCGCGCATGATCATCGCACTCTCGCCCTGCCCGGCAGGGTGGCACTTCGACCCGTCTCAAATGGTCAATATTGGCCGCTTGGCGGTCAAGACGGGGATATGGCCGCTCAAGGAATACGAAAACGGCCGCGTTACGCATACCAAGGTCCCCCGGCTGCGCGCGCCGGTGGAGGAATACCTCTCGCTGCAGGGTCGCTTCTCCCATCTGTTTGAACCCACCCGCGACGAGACGACCATTGCCGAGATTCAAGCACGGGTTGACACCTATTGGGACGCGGTCGAATAGACCGATAACGGGCAAGAGACATGGTGATGATGACGGAAAGCTATTTCCACCGGGGAGGAGAGGAACCGCTTCTCGGGGCCACCATCCCCGATCACTTTGCTGATGTCGTGTCGCGCTTTGCGTCGCGTGAGGCAGTGGTATCGCTCCCCCAGGCGCGGCGCCTCACTTACCGTGAGCTGTCGGATGAAGTGGACCGTGTTGCTTGCGGTCTGACCGGTCTTGGTTTTAAGAAGGGCGAGCGCGTCGGCATTTGGTCAACCGACAATATTGAATGGCTGCTGGTCCAGATGGCGACAGCGCGCATCGGTGCGGTGCTGGTTAATATCAATCCCGCCTACCGGCCGCGCGAGCTTGCCTATGTGCTGGAGAAAGCGGAGATCGATGGCCTCATCCTCATCCCGCGTTTCCGCAAAAGCGACTATGTGGCAATGTTGCTCGAATGTGTGCCAGAGCTGAAGGATGTCAGTGCGGGCGAAAGCGGTATCGCGTCGAAAGCGTTTCCCCACCTGCGCCAGGTAGTGATCTACGATGCGGCCGCACCGTCCGAAACGGTCGCCCCGGCGCCGGGCTTCCTGACTTGGGCCGATATGATCAAGGCGGGTGAGAGCATCGACCAGGAGGTCATTGATGCCGCGACCCTGGCGCTTGATCGGGACGATCCGATCAACATCCAGTTCACCTCCGGCACCACGGGCTTCCCCAAGGCAGTCGTCCTGACCCATCACAATATCCTGAACAATGCCTATTTTGCAGCCAAGGCGCTACGGTTTACCGAAACCGACCGCTTGTGCGTACCGGTGCCCTTTTACCATTGCTTCGGCATGGTGCTGGCCAATCTGCTGACCCTGTCGGTGGGGGCCTGTCTCGTGATCCCGTCCGAACATTTCGATGCTCCAGCGGTGCTGCACGCCATAGATACGGAGCGCTGCACCGCCGTTCACGGCGTGCCGACCATGTTCATCGCCGAGCTCGAGCATCCTGACTTTAGTAGGCACGACCTTTCCAGCCTGCGTACGGGCATCATGGCTGGTGCACCGTGCCCGGAGCCGCTGATGCAGCGGGTGATGAAGGACATGCATTGTTCGGAAATCCTGATTGGCTACGGTGAAACGGAAGC
>JBLHLO010000134.1:0-6282 GCA_047621105.1 Alphaproteobacteria bacterium | reverse complement strand
AGGGCACTTAAGCGCCCTTGTGCCGCGAGCCGCACAGTGGCATCCACTTCAGCATTGTCGAGCGACGCCCCGGCCCGCAAGCGAGCATAAAGAGCCGCCAGCGCATCACTCGCCGCCTGAGCCTGAGCGGCATCGCCGGTGATGGCGATGCGGTTGCCACGGGCCGTGATGGCGACAGCAAATTCATGCTCAATGCGCGCAAGATTGCGATCATGGGGCCCAAACAATTGTCCAAGAATCGAATTGTCATCAAAGTCGATCACCAGCGCCGGTGCCGGCATACCCCGCGCCGGCTTGGCCGCATCTTTATGCGCTTTAACACCCTGTGACCGGTCGGTGGGCGGCGCTGGGCCACGCCGCTTGGCGGGAGCGCGGATCATAGGGAACCCTCGCTGGAAGCCGCCGTCGATTCACTAATTAAAGTTTCGTTGGCCAAAATTTCACCTTCCAGCGAATTGGCGCCGGTGCCCGTCACGCGCACGCGTGCAATCGTGCCGATCAGCGCCTGGACCTGCGCGTCATCGACGCAAGCGGCATGAACCGGTTGCAGATACGGACTCCGCCCACCCACTTGCCCCGGGCGGCGCCCCGGCTTATCGAATAAGACATCACATTCACACCCGACGAGAGCATTGTTGAAAGCTCGCGACTGGTGGCCAAGCAGTTCTTGAAGCTGGGCAAGGCGGTCCGATTTGACGGCCTCAGGCACCTGCGTTTTGATTTCGGCGGCGGGCGTACCGGGGCGTTCGGAATATTTAAACGAAAAAGCCGAGGCAAAACCAACTTCACGGACCAGGCCGAGCGTGGCTTCAAAATCAGCATCCGTTTCACCAGGAAAGCCCACGATGAAATCTGATGACAGCGCGAGATCGGGGCGCGCCGCGCGCAGCTGATCCACCTGCATTAAATAATCGGCTACCGTATATTTGCGGTTCATCGCGGCAAGCACGACATCGGACCCAGATTGAACGGGTAGATGTAGATACGGCATCAGTGTCGCTACTTCACCATGAGCCGCGATTAGGTCATCGGTCATGTCGCGCGGATGAGACGTCATGTAACGGATACGTTCCAAACCATCAATATCGGCCAGGGCGCGGATCAACCGGGCAAGCGACCATTCACCCCCATCAGCGGAGGCCCCGTGATAAGCGTTGACGTTCTGGCCAAGCAGCGTGATCTCCACCACCCCCTTAGCAACCAACGCACGCGCCTCGGCCAGGATATCGGTGGCAGCGCGCGAGTATTCCGCCCCGCGCGTATAAGGCACAACGCAGAATGTGCAGAATTTATCACACCCTTCCTGTACGGATACAAACGCCGTGACGGCGCGTGACGCCCCCAGATTGCCGCGGGCATTGCCAAGCGTATCGAACTTGGATTCAGCAGCAAGGTCGGTTTCAATAACCCGTTCACCTGCCCCTGCGCGGGCCACCATGTCGGGTAATTTATGATAGGTCTGTGGCCCGAACACCAAATCCACTATCGGTGCGCGGCGGGCGATCTCCGCCCCCTCGGCCTGGGCAACACAGCCGCCAACGCCGATCATGACATCACGCCCTGCGGCGCGTGCCTCTGCCTGGAGGGACTTCAACCGGCCCAGTTCCGAATAGACCTTTTCGGCGGCTTGCTCGCGGATGTGACAGGTATTCAGGAGGACCAAATCAGCATCAGCCGAATCCTCACTGAGTACATACCCATCCGCCGCCATGACATCCGCCATCCGGGCGGAGTCGTAGACGTTCATCTGACAGCCGTAGGTTTTAATGAAAAGTTTTTTCGCCAATCTCGCCGTTTCCGGGCAGCGTGCCAAGGGCGGACCGGATTGGACCCCGGAGACCGCACGATGCATGGGACCTTTCGGCGAAAGTAGCATCCGGCCCCCGAGAGTCAAGTCGGGTCTACAGACGGGGAAGCTACTGGTGCTAGGGGGGCAGCCGGCAAAGCAACCGGGGCAGGGGCACCGGAATTGGCCCGCGCCACCCCATCTGCCACCACCCGCCAGCAATGATCGGCAAGCGCCTTACGGGTGCCAAAGGTATCGAAAGCGACCGGATCGTGAAAAATCAGATCGGCCCGAACCCGGCCCAACCCCAACAGCCGCCAAATATGACCGGGAAGTTCCATATCCCCGTACCATGCGTAGAGCGGCCGCCAATCGCGCCCAATGGGCAACCCATCGAGCCGGGTATAGGCAATCGAAAACGGCTGCACGATGAGGGCTTGATCGGCCACTTTGCGTTCGGCTACAGCGAACAGGGCGCTCTTGAACGGCCGCACGTGAGTCCCATCATTTGATGTTCCTTCCGGAAACAGGAATAGGTTGTCGCCAGCTTCTAAGCGCATACCAATTTCATCACGTTGCACGCGAACGTGCCTAGAACGGCGCTCAATAAAGATTGTCCGCTGCAGTTTGGCGAGCCAACCAAACAATGGCCAACCTGCAATTTCTGCCTTGGCTACAAACGATCCGTCGACCGCGGCGGAAAGCACAATGATGTCGAGATAGCTCACATGATTGCCGATGAACAACACCGGCGCCTTCCCCACCGGCACACCGGTCACGACCAAATCGACGCCCATGATGCGCGCAATTATTCGGTGGTAAATGCCCGGCAAGCGCCGCGCAAAGTCGCGCCATAACACCAGGGCCAATGCCTGCACCGGCATCAAGGGAAAGGTCAGAGCAAGGAAGGCGATTACCTTCAACAATGCCAGAGTGAAAGACCCGCGCGGAATTAGGCGCCCCCGGAATCGCGGCGTCCGCGTTCGTAATGACGTTGATATTTTTCAGTAACCAATTCGGTCTTAACCTGAATACAAACATCTATGGTGTTGAACTGCTCGTCTATAACGGCACCGTCGCCAACGAATCCGCCGAGGCGCAAATACCCCTTGATCAACGGCGGCAGGGCAACCAGCGCGCGGCGTGGATCTATGTCGTCCTTGGCCATCAGGTTCATGTCGATGTAACGTCCGGGTAATGCACGCGGGCGAAAGGATTTTGGTGCCAGATGAAAATAATGAAGATATGAAAGCTGCTGTGCGACCACGTCCACATCCGTGCCTGCAAGTGACGCGCAGCCAAACATAATGCCAATATCATAATGCAATACATAGGTTGAGATGCCGAGCCACATGAGCTGCATAGTCGGTCGATTGCGATGTTCGCGGGCAACACAGGATCGACCAAGTTCCAATATCTCTCCGGGCAAGGCTTCTATCTTGGCAATATCAAACTCACTTGTCGTATAAAACCCGCCCTGAAGCTGGGCTGCGGCGCGGCGAATCAACCGGTAGCTGCCAACCAAATAATCCTCCGGGTTGTCACCTGCGGAGAGGTCGACCACCAGCAGGTGATCACAATGGGGGTCAAAGCCGTCATAATCACGGCGTTCGCGGGCCGTGGCGTCGCTCGGGTGCGCCATCATTTCTTCGTAAAAGACTTGGTAACGCAAGCGTTGGGACGCAAGAATTTCTTCTTCGTTCCTTGCCAGGCGCACGGCCAAATTACCCGCCCGCAAACCGACAAGCAGTGATTCAGGCGGGGCAACATTCCCCACGCTATTGCGCCCATGGGTCCCGCGGGCTGTCGGCGCATCCCTCACTTGCCGTCCTTTTTTGGAACGCAATACAGTTCCAGCCGATGATCCGCCAATTCAAATCCCATCTGTTCGGCAATCCGCCGCTGCAACGCTTCTATCTCATCATTGCGAAATTCTATCACTTCGCCCGAACGGATATTAATCAGATGATCGTGATGTTTACCTGGGCGTTGTTCGTAACGTGCACGTCCGTCGCCAAAGTCGTGGCGATCAAGAATATTCGCTTCCTCAAATAGACGCACAGTCCGGTAAACCGTCGCAATTGAAATACGCGGATCGATTTCAGAGGCGCGCCGGTGTAACGACTCGACATCGGGATGGTCGGCGGCTTCCGACAGGACGCGGGCAATGATCCGGCGCTGTTCGGTCATCTTCATGCCCTTGTCGAGACAGAGCTGCTCCAAAGGCGACATCAGCTACCTCTTCGTTCAACCGGCATCGACCCGGGCCCCAAGGGCGGCGGGGCCGAATTCCCGCAACCCGATCGCATCCGTATGACAATACCCGTCGAAACGGGCACCTGAACTTCTATTGTTCTTGTTAATGAGCCGTTTGGCAACGCTTTCGCGGGAAGACCAATAACCCCGGCTCAACTACGCCGCGGCTTGGTGCCAAGGCCAATTTTCTTAGCCAATGAAGACCTTTGGCGCGCGTAATTGGGGGCCACCATTGGATAATCGGCGGGCAAACCCCAACGGTTGCGGTATTCTTCCGGGGTCAAATTGTAGGCGGTCTTGAGATGACGCTTGAGCATCTTGAGCTTCCGCCCGTCTTCAAGGCAGACAATATAATCCGGAGTCACCGATTTCTTGATCGGAACGGCGGGTTGTGGCCGCGCGGCCGCATCTGCCGGACCCTGATCCAGGGCCGTCAGGGTGGCGTGGACCTGGCGAATAAGATTGGGAAGCTCTTCCACAGACACGGTATTGTTAGCCACATGAGAGGAAACAATTTCGGTCGCGAGGACAAGGAGGTCATTGGATTCTGCCTGGTCCGTCATGTATAGATTTCTCTCTTTATTATGATTTGTTGGGATGAATTGTAAACAGAGTATAGAAACTCCCATATAATCTTCAATAGTTCTTTTAAAATTTCATGAGTAAAGATCGTATGAGCGACCATTTTTTAGATATTACGGGAGATACCTGTCCCCTTACTTTCGTCAAGACCAAGCTCTTGATCGAAAGCATGTCCCCAGGTGAGATCGCCCGGGTCCGCCTTAAAGGCCTGGAACCTTTGGAAAATGTGCCCCGCTCGGTGCGCGAACACGGCCATGAAGTGGTGAATCTCGCCCCCGAGAATGCGCCCGATACCGATCTCAAACCGGGCACCAGCGATGACCTGAATGAAGACACGGTCTACCTTCTGGACTTGCGTAAATGCTAGAGGCCGTCAAGTACAGATATAGATATTAGCTGGAAATCAATGTGTAAGCGTCAGGGAATAGGTCAAGGCCGCCATAGCCGGGCCGCTGCTCCGACGATAATAGCCCGCTCGCCGACCGACGGCGGCGAAGCCCCGGCTCCGATAAAGACGCTGCGCAATGATATTATCTTCAGCCACTTCCAGGAAAACCGATACCACACCGGCTTTCGTGGCACACCTGATGACTCCGTCAAGAAGTGCCTGACCAAGCCCATGTTCCCGCTTGGCAGCGCAAACCGCCAGCGACAAAAGCTCACACTCACTGCCCACCGTCCGCGCCAATGCAAATCCGGCAAGGTCGGCATCAACGGCATCCACCGTTGCTTCGGTTACGGCGATCAAGCCGAAGGCCCCGGGCATGTTCATAACCTGGCGCACCGTAAAGGGGCTCCAGGCCTCGTCAAAATTCTGCGCATGCAACGCGGCGATGACATTGCCGTAATGGGGCGTAGCGGAAAGAATCACGACGCCCGGTAACGTTTGATGTTGATCCGTACCCGTCATGACGGCCCCCGTGGATGGCCCGGTAAGTGCGCGTCGGGGGGGCGAATATAGAATGGCCGGGGGGGCAAAGCAGATGGGCCACGATGCGCGCCGATAGCGGCGACATGGCGAGCATCAGGGGGGCGTGTGGCACTGGAAAACCGGATGCGCGCGTCCACGCCTTCACCAACATCATCCTTTTCACCTGGGCCGGGGCTATTAAAGGCGGGGCGCAACAGCGCCACGCCATCACCAGCGATCAAAAGACGCGGCCCGCCAAAGGTCCGTAGAGCGTCGCCAGGAGCAAGGGCGCCGGGCTCACCGACCGGGGTGAGGGATTCATCAAACCGCTGCACGAATGCATCGCGACGCTTACCGTTGACGCAGATGATCATTTCACGACCTGCACGTTCATCGGCAGGCACGGCCGCGGCCAATGCATCGAAGGTGCTGATGCCAACCAGTGGGATACCCGTGGCAAGCCCAATCGCGCGTGCGCAAGCAAGGCCGATACGCAAGCCCGTGAAAGCCCCCGGCCCGACGGTAACGGCAATCAATCCAAGCCTGCCAAAGCTGACCCCGGCCTCAGTCATGACCTCAGCGATCATTGGGTTAAGCCGTTCCGCCTGGCCATGCATCATTTCCTCAAACCGGGCAGCCTTAACGCTGCCATTCATAAGCACCGCCGCGGAACAGGCAGTGGTCGAGGTATCAAGGCCAAGCACGATGCTCATTACACATATTCCTTAATACACAGCGTGCTAAACTG
>JBLHLO010000133.1:0-6285 GCA_047621105.1 Alphaproteobacteria bacterium | reverse complement strand
GTTTACCATAAAACTGCCCGCGTTAAAGGATGCTGCGGCGGTTATCTGACGTTCCAGTCAAGGATGGTTGAAAAACGGCTAAGGCCTGTGCGATACTCCTGTCTGCACTGAAGTTCCAATTTAAGTGGAAATATCTTGCATCATGCATTCTTCAAGCAGCTTAGAAAATAAAGCGATCGAGTCCAACCATCATGCGGTCGTTTTGGTGGTGGACGATGACCCGCTTCAACGCGGCGAAATCGTCGAATTTATTTCGCGTCAGGGCATACAAGTCATTACCGAAGATAACGGGTTTGCTGCCTACCACCGGATCAAGAAATCGAAGCCGCGGGTCATCGTCATGGACATGAAGATGCCAGGGTTGGACGGTATTCATGTTTCTCGCCTAGTGAAGAATCTTGATTTCAAGCCCAAGGTCATCTTGATGTCGGGTTATCCCGATTATGTCTATAAGGCGCATCAAGAAGACGCCAATATCTTTGCTGTTATTGAAAAGCCTATTCCATTGAGGGCATTGGCGCGGTTCATCACTGAGGCCCTGGCCACTTCTGAAGCGTAATCTGGGCCTATTCCCCCCTTTTTAAGAATCGTAACCGACCAGTGCGGTGAATGGCACGTCGAGACGATCGCGTCCTTTCATGAAGTTTAATTCGATGATGCATGCGGCAGCGGCCACATCACCGCCTTGGCTGCGGATCAGGTCTATGGCAGCATTGAGTGTGCCGCCGGTGGCCAGCAGGTCGTCCAACACGACGATGCGGTCGCCTGGGGCAATGGCCCCTTCCTGCACTTCGATGATATCGGTGCCATATTCGAGCGCGTATTCATGGGCCACGGTTTTGCCCGGTAACTTGCCGCGCTTGCGAACCATGACGAAGCCTAGTCCAAGACGTAGCGCGAGCGGTGCAGCAACAAGAAAACCGCGCGATTCAATGCCGGCCAGTTTGGTCGGTTGGAACGGCGTGATGGCATCGGCCAGTTGGTCGATGGTCGCTGCCCAGGCGCCTGCGTGGGCGAGCAAGGTGGCGATGTCGTAAAATAGAATGCCGGGCTTGGGAAAATCAGGAACCTGCCCGATGTGATCGCGAATATCCATGTCATACCCTCTTGTGTAACGCTTCGTATCAGACACTATAGGCCTGCAATCGGCCTTTTGAACTAGCTGCAAGGCTCCCTTGCACTCAAGGGGGCGGCAAATTAGCCTAGGCTGCACGTTTTTAACCTGCGCGGTTTCCTGCTACACTGGCCTTAGATGTAGATACGTCAACAGCTCGAGGGAGCACAACACATGAACCGAAATTTTTTGATCGGCACCCTGTTTGCCATTGGCGCGTCAGTGGGGCTTCTCGGCGCCTGCGATGGTGGCAGCGAAGGCAGTAAACAGAAATTCGTGACTATTGGTACCGGCGGGGTCACCGGCGTTTATTATCCTACCGGCGGTGCGATCTGCCGATTGGTCAATAAAGAGAGGGCCAAGCACGGGGTGCGGTGCACGGTCGAAAGCACTGGTGGCTCGGTCTACAACATCAACGCCATTCGCGCGGGCGAGCTGGACATGGGCATCGCCCAGTCGGACTGGCAGTACCATGCGTATAACGGGACTTCAAAATTCGCGAATGCAGGCCCCTTTAAAGATCTGCGCGCGGTGTTCTCCGTGCATCCGGAAGCCTTTACCTTGGTTGCGCGCCTTGACTCAAAGATTGCCACCCTGGCTGACCTCAAGGGTAAGCGTGTCAATATTGGCAACCCCGGTTCAGGCCAACGCGCCACCATGGAGGTGTTGCTGAAGGCGGTGGGCATGACGGTCAAGGACTTTGCATTGGCGTCAGAACTGAAGCCATCCGAACAGTCTCAGGCACTGTGCGATAATAAAGTGGATGCCATTGTTTACGTGGTCGGGCATCCCAATGGTTCGATCCAGGAAGCGACCACCGCCTGCGATACGGTAGTCGTGCCGATAACCGGTGCCGGTGTCGACAAGCTGGTGCAGGGGACTTCCTATTACGCCAGCGCCATCATTCCGGGGGGCATGTATAAGGGCAGCCCCAAGGACGTGCCGACTTTCGGAGTGAAGGCGACTTTTGTCGCCTCGACCCGTACCGACGCCAACCTGATCTATCAGGTGGTCAAAGCGGTGTTCGATAATTTCAATGACTTCAAGGGGCTGCATCCAGCCTTTGGGCACCTCACACCTCAATCGCTGATCCATGAGGGTAATTCGGCACCGCTGCATGACGGCGCGGCGCGTTACTTCAAGGAAAAGGGCTGGATGTAATCCCAGTACGCCAGCAGCACCCGGAGCAGGGCCAGTAATGGCAATTCTGAACGACGCTACACCACAGGACGCGCTAGGGGCGGTTCAGGATTTAGCCGATAGCGCTGATACCGGTGGTCGCACTCCCCAGGGCTTCCAGGCGGGGGTTTTATTCTACATTGCGCTGGCATGGTCGCTGTTCCAGCTGTGGTACGCCTCGCCACTGTCGTTTGCATTTGGCATCCTTAATCTCAATTTCACGGAAGCCCGTGCGGTTCACCTTGCCTTTGCGGTGACCTTGGCATTTATCGCCTTCCCCGCCAGATCACGGAGCCCACGTCACCGGGTGCCGACCTTGGATTGGATCTTGGCAGGTTTGGCGGCATCAAGTGCTGCCTATATTTATGTTTTCCAATCTGCCCTTGCTTCCCGGCCAGGTGCGCCGATTGCCATTGATGTTGTCATTGGTGTGATCGGTATTGTCATGCTGTTGGAAGCAACGCGTCGTGCTCTCGGCTTGCCGCTGGTGATCGTTGCCCTGATTTTTCTCGCTCATAGTTTCGCCGGGCCCTGGCTGCCGGGGGTGATTGCCCATCAGGGGGCATCGCTGACCAAGGTGATGTCGCATCAATGGCTAACAAGCGAAGGGGTATTCGGTATCGCGCTTGGTGTATCGGCAAGCTTTGTTTTCCTATTCGTGCTGTTCGGCGCGTTGCTCGACCGGGCCGGGGCCGGGGGGTGGTTCATTCGCGTGTCTTATGCTGCGCTTGGTCATCTGCGGGGCGGTCCGGCTAAGGCGGCCGTGGTGTCGTCGGGGCTGACGGGGCTCATTTCCGGTTCCTCGATCGCCAATGTCGTGACCACCGGCACCTTCACGATCCCGCTCATGAAACGGGTCGGCTTTTCCGCCGAAAAGGCTGGTGCGGTTGAGGTGGCATCCTCAGTCAACGGCCAGATCATGCCGCCGGTGATGGGGGCGGCGGCCTTCTTGATGGTGGAATATGTCGGCATTCCGTATCTCGATGTGATCAAGCACGCTTTTCTGCCGGCGATGATTTCCTACGTGGCGTTGCTTTATATTGTTCATTTGGAAGCCCTGAAGATGGGCCTTGAGGGACTGCCGCGTCATCCGGATTCGGACCGCCGCGCGAGGCTTCTTGGCTACGGCCTCACGGCATCGGGATTATTGGCATTTGCCGGAGCCGTTCATTGGGGGCTTGATGCGGTTCAGGTAATGCTTGGCGGCTTTGCCCCGTGGGTGGCCGGGGGCGGGCTTATGCTTCTATACGTTGGGCTGCTGGCGCTTGCCGCCAAGGCTCCTGTCGAGGAAGACGCGCTTAATGCGGGCCGGCTACCGCCGCTTGGCGCAACGGTTAAAAGCGGGTTGCATCATCTTATTCCCGTGGTGGTGTTGATCTGGTGCTTGATGATCGAACGTCTGTCACCGACGCTGTCTGCCTTCTGGGCGATCCTCACGCTGATCTTCATCATCCTCACTCAAGGGCCGATTGTCGCTTTGTTGCGCGGGCCGGAGAGCGGTGCCCATGGCGCGGCAGTGGCTACGGGAACGGATGGTATCTGGGCGGCGGCGCGCGGCGGCGTACAGGCGTTGATCGATGGGCTGGTCGCGGGCGCGCGCAACATGGTCGGTATTGCCATCGCGACGGCAGCGGCAGGTATTGTCGTCGGCACGGTGACGCTGACCGGTCTTGGTTTGGTCATGACCGAATTGATCGAACTGCTTTCTGGCGGCAACCTGATCCTGGTGCTGGTGTTCACGGCGATTATCAGCCTGATCCTGGGCATGGGCCTGCCGACCACCGCCAATTATATTGTTGTCGCCACCCTAATGGCACCCGTGGTGGTGACATTAGCGGGGGAAAATGGGCTGATCGTGCCATTAATTTCGGTGCATCTTTTTGTCTTTTATTTCGGCCTGATGGCCGATGTCACACCGCCGGTGGGGCTTGCTACTTTTGCCGCCGCCGCCATTTCGCGGGCCGATCCGATGCGCACCGGTGTGCAGGCATTTCTTTACAGTGCCCGGACGGTGGCCTTGCCGTTCATGTTTATTTTCAACGGGCAGCTTTTGCTGATTGGCATAACCGATGGATTCCATCTGGCCTTGGTCATCTTAAGTGCGCTTCTTGCCATGTTGATTTTTGCTGCGGGGACTATGGGCTGGTTCCTAGACCGCTCCCGCTGGTATGAAACCATTGGCTTGTTATTGGTGGCCTTCATTTTGTTCCGCCCTGGTTTTTTCTGGGACGTTGCATTTGATCCCTATGAAACGCGGTCGCCCTCTGAAATCCACGCCATCGCTAATTCAGTACCGAAGAACGGATTCCTGCGTCTGGTGGTTGGCGGTGAAACCCTCTTGGGCGACAAGGCCGAACGCGCCATTGCCTTGCCTATGGGGGATTCTGGGCGTGCTGACCGGCGGTTGGTGCGGGCTGGTCTCCGGATAGGTACGGTAGGCAGTGAGATGCGAGTGCTCGCCGTTGTATTCTCAAGCTCAGCGGCCAAAGCCGGTGTCCGCACAGGCTGGTCCGTGAGGAAGGTCTTCGTGCCTGCTGACCGGCCGGCTAAGGAATGGATGTTTGTGCCGGCGCTCTTGCTGCTCGGTCTGATCGTCGCCGTGCAGCGCCGCAGGCGCAGAACATAGGGAGAGTGCGATGTACAAGAAAATCCTCTTGTCCGTGGATCTGGACCAGGAAAGTTCCTGGGACAAAGCCCTGCCCGTGGCGGTGGAATATTGCCAAATCTTCGGGGCTCGACTGCATATGTTGACTGTGTTGCCGGATCTTGGCGTTGGCCTGATCGGCAGTTATTTTCCGCCAGATTTCGAGGAGAAAGCGGCAGCTGAGGCGCGCTCACGCCTTGAAGCACTGGCTGCGGAAAAAGTGTCGAGCAATATTGACGCGACCTGCCATGTCGCCCAGGGCACGGTATATGAAGAAATTTTGGCGGTTTCACGCGACGTACAGGCTGACCTGATCGTCATGGCGTCACACCGGCCAGAGCTTAAGGATTACCTGCTCGGCCCCAATGCGGCGCGGGTCGTACGCCATTCCGATATTTCGGTGTTGGTGGTCAGGGGAAAATAAAAACGGGCGGAACACAAGTTCCACCCGCTAGTTTGAGGATTACACGATGTTTAGATTCCGGTTCCAGTGAGGGTTTACTTCGCACGGAATTCGGAGGGGAGGAAGAACATGTGGTCCTGGTTGTCTCCCACGGCCGCATGACATTCGGCGCAGAATTTCATGCCGGCCGAATTCTTGGCCTTGGTGACACCGAACACGGCGCCATTGGGCATGATCATCGTATAGCGCCAATTGCCCGATGCCCGTTGGAAGCCAGCCCCCATCTTTTCCATCAGGAATAGTGGTCCCACGGATACTTGGCCCTTGGGCGACACCACAAAGCTGTCCTTAGCGAGCATGGCGCCGACCTTCATCTTGCCGGCATTTTCAAACTTGCCGTAATTGCCCGCTTTGGCATTGGCGTAATTGTTGACGAAACGCTGGCCGTGGGTGGCCGAGACATAGGACACCGCGCTGTAGTTTTTCCAGGTCGTGTAGGCCCTGGCTGCAGGATGGCAGGATTTGCCATAAGCCGTAGTCAGCTTGCCACGTACGCAGTCATAGGCAGCCTTGGCTTCTGCCCGGGTGAGGCTGACAGGCTTGGCACCGCCACACGGGCCACAAGGATTGGCCGCTCCGCAGGGGTTTTTGGCGGCGCAGGGATTAGCCTTGGCCGCGCAGGGGTTCTTCGCCGCACAGGGGTTTTTGGCTGCGCAAGGATTGGCCTTGGCGAGACGGGGAATGACGCAGCCGGTCACTGCCCCAGCTGAGGCGCCACAGGGCCCACAACGATTAGCCGCCTCGCAGGGGTTTTTGGCCGCGCATGGGTTACACGCGGCTTTCTTCACCGCGCAGGGATTGCAGGCCACGCGAACAACGGGAGCGGGAAGTGCTGTCGGGTTGGCGACCTGGCTCATCGTCGAGACCGGCGCCGCCCTGGCTGGT
>JBLHLO010000132.1:0-6377 GCA_047621105.1 Alphaproteobacteria bacterium | reverse complement strand
TGGTGAGCGTGCCGGCTTCTTCGATTCCCGGCGCACTCACACCGAGGGTGCCAAGGCTGCCTGCCCCGATACCGAGATGCGTCCATATCTGGCGGGTGAACGCGGCGACCGATGTCTTGCCGTTAGTGCCGGTGATGGCAGTAACAATTTCTGGCTGGACCTCGAAGAAACGCGCCGCGAACTCGGCAAAACGACGACGCGGCTCCGCGTCTTCAATGACTGGCATGTCCTTAAGAGCGGGAAGCTCGGCCACCGGCAGGGTGGTGACAGTACCGGTCGAGGCGAGCAACGCACGCGCGCCACGCGCATAGGCGTCTTTGATAAAACTGCGTCCGTCATGAGCTTGGCCGGAAAGGGCGGCAAACAGGTAGCCGGGCCTGACCTCACGCGAATCAGAAGTAAGGCCGGTGATGTCGACGCTTGCCTGTGCGTTTCCTTGTGCCAACCTCGTTCCTTCGCCGCCGATTAGATCAATAAGACGCAACTTGATCACCCGTTCGCCCACCAGCGGTCTTGCGCTTGTGGGATGCCGTGGGGATATCAATATGGAGGGCGCGCACCACGGAGGGCGCGTCGGCCCGCTGAGGCGCGATTCCCAAGAGCGTTGCCGCGCGGGCCACAAAACGTTTGACCACCGGGGCGGCGACCCAGCCGCCGGTGGCGTAACCGAAGGACCGCTTATCGCCATGGGGTTCATCCACCACGACCAGCATCACATAGCGCGGGTCGTTGATGGGAAAGGCACCCACAAATGATGATATCAGTGACTTGGTACGGTAGCCGCGCCCGCCGATTTTTTCGGCGGTCCCGGTCTTGCCGCCGACCAGATAGCCAGCGGCATCGGCTTTCTTGCCGGTGCCATCGGTGACCACCAAGCGTAATAGCCGCCGCATTTCGCGCGACGTTTTTTCACGGAGCACGCGGGTGCCCGTGATGCGTTCATTTTTGAGCGGGGCCAGCAAAGTTGCGCGCGGCAGGGTGCCGCCATTGACCACAGCGGCGGTTGCCTGGGCCAGTTGTACCAACGTGACGGCAATGCCGTGGCCGAAGGAAATGGTCATGGTATTGATTTCGCGCCAAGGGGACGGTACGAGCGGTGTGCCGCTTTCCGGCAGTTCGATGGCGGCCGGTGTCAGTAGGCCGAGACGCGCCAGGTATTCTTGTTGGCGTTTCGTGCCGACGGCAAGTGCCATTTTCACGGCGCCGATATTGGACGAGTACATGAAAATTTCGGGAACGCTCAGCCAACGGTTTTTGGCGTGATAGTCGGAGATTAGAAACCGCGCGATACGGATCGGCTTGGAGGCATCAAAGCCCCCCGACATCTTGGTGGCCCCGGAATCAAGTGCCATTGCGGTTGTGAATATCTTGAAGGTGGAGCCCATTTCGTAGACGCCAAGGGTGGCACGGTTGAACGCCGCTTTTTGGGGAATGGATTTCGGCTGGTTGGGATCAAAATCAGGCAGCGATACCAAGGCAACGACTTCACCGCTCTTGGCGTCCATCACCATGGCGGCGGCGCCATCAGCACGAAAGCGCGTGACACTGGCTGCGAGTTCTTGACGCAGCATATGCTGCACCCGGGCATCGACGGAAAGCTTGAGCGCCCCGCCGCTGGAGCGCAGCGTGTCATCAAAGGTTTTTTCGATGCCGGTCAGGCCGGTGCCGTCGGTGCCTGCAAAGCCGAGAACATGTGCGAACAAGCGGCCATGGGGATAGACCCGACGTTCTTCGCGTTGGAAGTAGAGACCCGGAATGCCCAAAGCATTGACTGCGTATTTTTGCTTGGGCGTTAGGTGGCGCTGGATCCAAACGAAGGATCGGTCGGAAGAGAGCTTGCCCATGACCTCGGCAGCGGCAATGCCGGGCAACACCCGGGCGAGTTTCTCGGATGCTTCGCGCGCATCTAGCACCTGACGCGGATTGGCGTAGAGGGAAGCCGTATTGAGCGAAGTTGCGAGCAAGACGCCATTACGGTCGACGATATCGGCACGCCCGGCGGTGAATGCTGGGGTGCGCTTGCCAGCGGTGAGCCGGGGCTCTCCTGCAGGTTTAACGATGGTGACGTCAGCAAGGCGAAAGCCGATTGCCGTGAAGGCCAATGCAAACAATGCGCCGGTCACCAATAGGCGGGTGCGACCTGTTTCCAGTGCTTGCTTGGTGGCGCTGTCGAGCGTGATCCGAGGGCGGTGGGTGCCGTTCGTGCCCGTCATTGTGCGGCCTTTTCGGTGGGATCAGGTGTGTCGGCGACGGGCCGCAGCGGCAAGTCGTCGAACCCCCCGATCTGGGCCGGGGTTATCGGGCCAAGACCGAGGAAGCGCCCATTCAATTCTTCCAGGCGTTCGGGCCGGTTGAGATAAGCCCATTCGGCGCGGAGTACATGAAGTTGCTCTTGCTCATGAACAATGCGGGTGTTGAGGTGTGCAAGCTCCTCTTCTAGTGCCTGCACCTTGTATTTAACGTGAAACAGTCCAAAGCCGACGAGCGCGGCAAGAAATATCCAGAATAGCGTGATCCGGCCTTTCATGCGGTCGCCTCAAGGGGGGCATTGGTGCGCAGGGCAGCGCGCAGGCGTGCCGAACGTGCTCTGGGGTTGGCTTCGATCTCAGCGCTTTGCGGTTTGAACGCGCCGCGTCGGATCAGTTGGAAAGTGGGCGCGGCCTCACGCAGGGTCCCCCGGGAGGGGAGGGACGGCTGATGACGCGAGGGCCGCGCCCGGGAACCACAGCGGATAGATAAAAACGACTTTACGCTGCGGTCCTCAAGGGAATGAAAAGCAACAACGACGAGACGGCCGCCCGGACGAAGAATTTTTTCGGCGGCGGCAAGCCCGCGTTCGATATCGCCTAGCTCGTCGTTGACGTGAATACGAAGTGCCTGGAAAGTGCGTGTTGCGGGATCGATGAGTTCACGGCGCGATTTGGCGCGGGTTTTATTGGTGCGGCTACGCACGGCGCGGCGCACCACATCGGCCAGTGCCGCAGTGGTGATGATGGGTGCAGCTTCACGGGCCCGCACGATGGCGCGCGCGATGGCGCGGGCAAAACGTTCTTCGCCATATAGATGGATGATGTCGGCGAGCGTTTCTTCGGGCAGGGTGTTGACGGCATCGGCTGCGCTTTCACCGTCTGTGCCCATGCGCATGTCGAGCGGCCCATCGGCTTGGAACGAAAAACCGCGTGCCGCGTCAGCCAGTTGATAGGACGATAGGCCGAGATCGAGCACCACCCCGTCAACGGCATCGATGTCATGGCGGGCCAAGAGTGTATTCATGTCGCCAAAGCGACCGGCCAACACCGTAAGTCTGCCGTCATAAGCCGCTTCCAAGGTGCGGCCCCGGGCAATGGCATCGGCGTCGCGGTCGATCGCCCAGACTGCACAATCGGCACGGTCCAGGATGGCCCGGCTGTAACCGCCGCCACCGAAGGTGCCATCAACGAATCGCTCGCCGTCTTCGGGCGCAAGTGCGTCGAGCATTTCGCCGAGCATCACCGGCACATGGTCGGTGGTGTGGGGCGCTTGCGTGGGCATGGGTGCGGACATGGGATTATTCACCCTTGGGGCGAGGGACGAGGCGTAGCGTCGCGCCGCGGTCGGCGGCGCGCTTGCGCGCTTCGTCTTGGTGACGGGTGAAGGTATCGGGCGACCAGATTTGGAAGGTGGCACCCCGCCCGACAAAGGCGGCTTGATCGGTGATGCCGGAATGTTCAGCGAGCAGGGGTGGCAACACAATGCGGCCGTCGCCGTCGATGGCAAGCTGATGGGCGTCAGCGAAGATGGTTGAGGCCAGTTCATCTTGTTCGGCGGAAAATTGATCGAGCGCGTCGAGTCCGCGCGATAGTTCTTCCATGCGATCCATGGCGCAGGCTTCGATGGTCGCTTCGCGGTAAGAGCGGAATGCGGCGATGCCGTTGAAGCTTTGGCCTTTGAGCGCGGCGCGGAATGTCGCCGGGACCGATACCCGGCCCTTGCGGTCCACTTTGTTAACGAATGTGGAAATGAACAACGCCATGCCCGCCCCTTAAGGGAACCCTCTCCCGATCCGTGGTTCATCCCTTGGAACGAGGGCCGCCTGGCCCTCTGGATGTCTGCCACGCCATCCTATCCCGAAAACAACGCCCTATGGGATAGAATGGGTTAACATGGGATTACATGGGCGTCAACGGGAATTCATAGTATTCCATTGGTAAACAAGCTGTTAACGACAGGCCGATTCTGTCGAGAACTTGCCCTTGGGGCAGGTTTGATTTGCCGCTCCGATACCAGGATGCCGGTCCTTTAAGACGAGGGTATGTTCCTTTTATGTTCTTTATGTGAGGGTTTCCGGGCGAAATGGGGCAATGCCTATTCGCCGACTACGGCCAGGTGTCCGGCCGGCTAAAGTATTGTTGGCAAGTATTCGCGGCGCGTATTCTTGGCCCCTATTCCAGATACGTATTTAGGGGATCACAGCACCTATTGGGCAAAATGCGGCTATATAATCAATAAATGGGGGAAATTAGGGTAAGAATCCCAGAAAATGAGGAAAATATCACAATTTTTAGGTTAAATGTGATTTTTGCTGGAAAATTTCCGGTAATATCGGTCTTTTACCGATCAAGATATCCATTTTACCCATGAATTTAGTGCCAGACGGTCTATAAGCCGGGTTCTGTAGCCCCCAAAGGGGTGATGACCATTCATCTGGGACGCCCGTTACCGGACGCCTCACGCGACCTACCCGGATCCGGCTCGGAAACTCGCCTGCCTGAAGGCTTGGATCCCTATATGGTCTTGCTCCCGGTGGGGTTTGCCCTGCCACCACCGTTACCGGCAGTGCGGTGCGCTCTTACCGCACCCTTTCACCCTTACCCAGCACGCTGGGCGGTTTGCTTTCTGTGGCACTTTCCCTGGGGTCGCCCCCGCCGGGTGTTACCCGGCACCGTGTTCCCGTGGAGCCCGGACTTTCCTCCCCCTGGCGCAAAACCAAGGGGCGGCCATCCGACCGTCTGGCACGGGGGCAATGTGGGGCCAGTTCCTAGCCGGGTCAAGTGGGGCCGGGTTAAGTGGGCCCGGATCAAAATGCGCCAGGATCAAACTGCCGAAGGCAGGTGGGTGAGCAGCCAATCAAGGCGCGCCTCATCACCAATCCCGATGGCCCCGCCGTCGACCGCATGGGCGTGATAGTGGCGGCGGAAGGCTTCTATAGCGGTCGATCCGGCAGTCGCATCCGACCCGATGGCATAGCCGAACCGGGCCAATTTGCTGAGGAACTGCCCACGGTCCGGTTGCTCCTTGGATTTGGGCAGGCCCTCCGGCGGGTAAAGGCCGATACCGGCCAGGGCCAGGCGTTCCCAGTCAAATTTTTCCCCCGGGTCCAGTTTGCGTGCTGGGGCGACGTCGGAATGACCCAGCACGCGGGCCCCCGGGATCGGATGACGGGTGAGGATGTCTTGTGCGAGGCTCACCAGCGCCGCCATCTGGGCGCCTGGAAAATCGTGATAGCCAAGATCATGGCCCTTATTTGCCAGCTCAATGCCGATCGAGCAGGAATTGATGTCCGCTTCCCTTGCCCAGGACGCGACCCCGGCGTGCCAGGCGCGGATGATTTCGGGCACAAGAGCATAAATCTTGCCCGCTTCGTCGATCAGGTAATGGGCGCTGACTTTGGCGTCGGGATGGCAGAGCCGTTCAAGCGCATCTTGTGCTGTCCACATGCCGGTATAATGGATCACCAGCATGTCTACCGCACGGCCGCGGCGGTCGCCAAAATTGGGGGAGGGGTATTCGGTGATATCGAGGGCCATGTGCCTTTTTAGCGTGCGTAATCGCTGTCGGCTAGAGGATCGAATCGAAAAGTAGGTATGACACCAAAGCTTTAAATTATGGTTTTGCCTGCTCAGGCATCGAGAATTTCACGCAGCTTGTGGGCAAGCGCTTCGCGGGTAAAAGGCTTGCTCAATAACTCACCTTCCAATTTCGGCATGTCACTGTGACTGGCCGCATGGGCGGGATAGCCGGACATGAATAGAATTTTGATGTTGGGCCAGCGGTCCATGACGGTGCGGGCAAGGTCGGGGCCGGACATGCCGCCGGGCAGCACCACATCGCAAAGCAGCAGGTCCATTTTGGCTGAATTTTCCGGTGCGTTTTCCAAATGCGTTAATACGGCCGCAGCAGCATCAGCAACGATCACGTTGTAGCCAAGGTTTGCCAGCAAGGAGATGCAGAGTTGGCGGACGTCTGGGTCATCTTCGACGACCAAGACGGTTTCGCCTTTGGCGCGGGGCAGCGGTTGGGCCGCTTCATCCGTGTCATCGTCTTCTTGTGCAGGGGCATCGGCAAGGGGCAAAGAGATTTTGATCGTGGTGCCGAACCCCGGCTCGCTATAGATCGGC
>JBLHLO010000131.1:0-6414 GCA_047621105.1 Alphaproteobacteria bacterium | reverse complement strand
GCGGGCCCATATCGCCGCCTTCAGCACGCTTGCCCAGGATTTGCCGGGCGCCAGCACGCAAGCGCTGGCCGACATGCGTAGCGCAGCGCTCGCCCGCTTTACCGAAGCCGGCCTCCCCACCGGCCGGCTTGAAGATTGGAAATTCACCAGGCTTGACCGGTTAGCCAATACCAGTTTTGCGCCCAGCGTCAGTGTAAGCAATCCCTTCACGGCGATTGGGCCCGATTTTATTAAACGCCTTGCCCCCATTGCTGGGGCAATTACCCTGGTCTTCGTCAACGGTCGATTGCAAGCGGGCCTTTCTACGCCATTGATTAAAACAGGCATCCGCGTGTCCCCTCTGGCTGACGCCCTTAATGATCCCGGGTTTAAGGCAAAATTGGCAACCGGCGATAAACCTGCGCAGTCGCTCATCGCACTCAATACCGCCTTCATGACTGATGGCGCGTTGATTAAATTGTCCGATGACATCACCCTCGAAGCGCCTGTGGTGCTTCTCTTCCTGACCGGTGGCGACGGCCATGCCGCCCATAGCCGTAACGTCCTAACGCTGGGAGCCCGCACACAGGCACGGGTTATTGAAATCCATGCCAGTTTACCGGGCGTTCCGACGGGATTTTCCAACACCGTAACTGACATAGCACTTGGCAACAGCGCTGCGCTCCATCATCTGCGCATTGCTGCCGAAGCGCCGGGCGCACTCCATCATAGCTTTGCCGACGTCACCCTTGCCGAAAATGCGCATTACTACAGCTTCGCCCTGTCGGTAGGCGGCGAGCTTAGCCGCCAAGAAAGCGACGTCTATTTTGCCGGCACGGGCGGACACGCCGCCCTGTATGGCGCCTATCTCGGCCGTGGTCATCAACACATGGATCACACCACCCGCGTCTATCACGATCATCCTGGCTGCACGACCGATGAAATTTTTAAGGGCGCGCTGGATGATCATGCCCATGGCGTGTTTCAAGGGCTGCTCCGGGTTGCCCCGCACGCAATCAAAACCGATGCCCGCCAAAAGAATACCAATCTTCTGCTGTCGGACCACGCCGTTGTTGATACTAAGCCGGAGCTTGAAATTCTTGCCGACGACGTCAAATGTGCTCACGGGGCAACGGTTGGTGATCTCGACTCAGATGAATTGTTTTATCTCTGCGCCCGGGGGATTGCGCCCGCTGAAGCGCGGCGCCTTCTAATCGCGGGCTATATTGAAGACCTGATTGAACGCCTGGGCGATGAGACCCTCGCCACCGTCATACGCACCCATACCGATTCCTGGCTTGCAGGTGGCCCGCAATGAGCATGACCGACCGCAACCTCCAGATGTCCGGTTTCGATATTCAACGCGTCATCGAAGATTTCCCAATTTTAGCCAATAAATCGCGCGGCAAGCGGTTGGCATTCCTCGATTCCGCAGCGTCGGCCCAAAAACCACAAACGGTCATCGATGCCGTGGCCGAGGTATATGCCCACAATTATGCCAATGTGCACCGGGGTGTTTATCAACTGTCTGAGCTGGCAACGGCAGCTTATGAAGGCGTACGCGCAAAGGTGCGCGGCCTAATCAATGCCGAGAGCGACAACGAAATCATTTTCACCTCCGGCACCACCGATTCCATCAACCTTGTTGCCCAGACCTTTGGCCGCGCCATGCTCAACCCCGGCGACGAAGTGCTGATCACGGGCATGGAACACCATTCCAATATCGTCCCTTGGCAGCAACTCCGCGATGGAAAGGGCATCATACTTCGTGTCGCACCCATCCTTGATGATGGTGCCCTCGACATGGATGCCTTCAAGAATCTATTGAATGACCGCACCAAACTGGTCGCCGTCACTCAAGTGTCCAATGCCCTTGGCACCGTCAACCCGATTGCCGAGATGAGCCGCCTCGCCCATGCCGCAGGCGCGCGTCTGTTGGTGGATGGCGCCCAAGGCATTCCCCATGGGAGCATCGACGTCCGCGCGCTCGATATCGATTTCTATGCCTTTTCCGGTCATAAGCTGTATGGGCCGACCGGCACTGGGGTGCTTTATGCCAAGGCGGAATTGCTCGACACCATGCCGCCCTGGAAAGGCGGCGGTGACATGATCCTGTCGGTCACGTTCGACAAGACTGAATACGCCCCTGCCCCCTATAAGTTTGAAGCAGGGACTCCTAATATTGCCGGCATCATCGGCATGGGCGCCGGCATAGACTGGTTCTTGAGCCTTGATCGCGAGGGGCTTGAAACCCATGAACGCGATATTCTTGATTACGGGACAGCACGGCTTTCCCAACAGCCGGGCCTGCGCCTGATTGGTACCACCGCCGATAAAACTGCCGTGCTCAGTTTCGTGCTGGATTATGCGCACCCGCATGATATCGGCACCATCCTGGATGGCGAAGGCGTCGCCGTACGCACCGGCCACCACTGCGCCCAACCGGTGATGGACCGTTTCGACATCGCCGCCACTGTGCGCGCCTCGATCGGTGCCTATACCACACGCGAAGATATCGACCAGCTTATCGCCGGGCTGGCCAAGGTCAGGGAGATGTTCGGCTGATGTCGGATTTACGCGAACTCTATCAGGAAGTGATCCTCGATCACTCTAAGAATCCCCGGAACTTCGGTCACCTGGACTCCTCCAACCGTGAAGCTAAGGGACACAATCCGCTCTGTGGTGACCAGTTGCAGATTTATGCGCTGTTGGAAGACGGGCGCATCAAGGATGTCAGCTTTGAAGGGCGTGGTTGCGCCATCTCGGTGGCGTCGGCCTCATTGATGACCGATATGCTCAAGGGCCGGACGATCGAAGAAGCCGAAGAGGTGTTCAAACACTTCCACGCTGTCGTCACCGGCGAAGAAGAGGTCAATGATGACGAAACCGGCGTTGGCGGCCTCGACAAATTACAAGTGCTCGCCGGTGTGCGCGATTACCCGATGCGGGTCAAATGCGCAACCCTGGCCTGGCATACCCTTAAGGCAGCGCTTGAAAGTGAAAACACCACCGTGGTGACGGAGTAAATGATGGAAGACAATCACGACCTCAACACTGGTAAAACCGACGATTCGGCACCGCTGCAACCATCCCCTTCAGCTGGTGCCAATGACATCCGCGATGAGGTGATCCAGATGCTCTCGACCATCTTCGATCCCGAAATTCCGGTGAATATCTATGAACTCGGCCTGATCTATGAGGTCGATGTGAACAGCGACGGCGACACCATCGTCACCATGACCCTGACCACGCCCAATTGCCCGGTCGCCGGTTCCATGCCCGGCGAGGTCGAAAACAAGGTCAGCATGGTGCCTGGTGTACGCAACGTGGAAGTCAACCTTGTGTGGGACCCGCCATGGACGCAAGAGCGCATGTCCGAAGCGGCAAAACTTGAACTCGGCTTTATATGATTGTGGGTATGCGATGACAGAGAGCAAACAAATGATCAATCCCGTCACCCTGACCGATGCCGCTGCACACCAGGTTGAACTCATCCTCGCCAAGGCTGACAAGCCCGTGAAGGGGTTGTGGATCGGGGTCACCGAAGGCGGCTGCTCAGGCAAGACCTACAAGATGGACTATGCCCATGAGATCAAACCCGCTGACATGGTGATCGAAGACAAAGGCGTGATCATCGTAATCGATGCGCTGGCCACGCTCTACATCTTCGGCACCGAAATCGATTACGAGAACGCACCTCTGAAATCGGGTTTCGTGTTTAAAAACCCCAATGAAACGGGCCGCTGCGGCTGCGGCGAAAGCTTCTCGACCTAAATCACCACTGGCGCGTCGAGTACCGCTTCATAAAATTTGGCTGCGGCTTGAACGACGAAGCAAAGAATTAGCCTTATCATATTCCGCTGATAGAGGGCCCTTGCCTGATGTGGCGTGAGGCACTACACCCTTAGCAACATAAGGGGGGGCAGGTCTTTGGAAGCGAGTTTTCTCGGCGTACCGGATACGGATATCTGGCTGTTCGTCGGCCTCACGGCTGCATCGTTTTGCACGCATTTTTTCGGCATGGTCACCGGCGCGGCCGGCGGGCTGATGCTGCTCGCCATTCTCGCCACCTTCTTCCCGCCGGTCGTGGTCGTGCCATTGCACACGGTGGTGCAACTGGTATCCAATATCGGCCGTGTCTTCATCATGTGGTCCTTTGTCCTGCGTCAGTTGCTGGTGCCGTTCCTCATCGGCTCGGTGATCGGCGCCACGGCAGGCGCGCAAATCTTCGTCTCCCTGCCGACCGGCCTGCTGCAGGGCATCATCGCCAGCTTCATTCTGCTGGCCATGTGGCTGCCGAAACTGGCCCAGTTGGGTGGCGACCGCGGGCGCTTCGGCGTTGTCGGTTTCGCGGCGACATTCCTAGGCGTGTTCGTCAGCGCCACCGGCACCCTGGTCGCCCCTTTCGTGCATCACGCGGCGCAGGACCGGCGCAATTACGTCGCCACCTTCGGCTCGCTGATGGTGATCATGCACACGACCAAGCTGATCGCCTTCATTTCGGTCGGGATCGCGCTGCATGCCTATACGCCGCTGATCGTCTCGATGATCGTGTCGGGCATCGCCGCCACCTGGGTCGGCCGGCATGTGCTGGATCGAGTACCGGAAAAGTTCTTCCGCACCATGTTCCGCATCATCCTGACCCTGCTCGCCATCCGGCTATTGTGGGTGGCGGGACACGAAGCCGGCCTGTTCTAGGGCGGGCGCGTAAAGCCCATCGCGGCGGGTGCATCCAGCGTTTCATCGGATAATTTCGCCGCCGCCGCGCGCAGCACTTCCGGCCCCGCCCCAGGCAGATGCGCATTTTCGGATATATGCCGCCGCCAGGCGCGGGCCCCGGGTACATTCTGGAATAGGCCCAGCATATGGCGCGTGACGTCCGCCGCCCGCCCACCTGCCGCCACATGGGCCTCGATATATTCAGCCATCGTGTCGATCACTGCACGCCGGATGAGCCCTGACGGTGCAGCACCAAAGACGCGCGCATCGGCCTCGGCCAGCAGCCAGGGATCATGATAGGCGGCGCGGCCAATCATCACCCCATCCACATGCCCAAGATGATTAAGCGCCTCATCCAGCGACGCGATCCCCCCATTGATAATGATTTCAAGTTCCGGGTACTCAGTCTTGAGGCGGTAAACGTCGTCCGGACGCAGCGGCGGGATATCGCGGTTCTGCTTTGGGCTCAACCCTGCCAATACGGCAATGCGGGCATGGACGGTGAAACTCGCCACCCCCCCCTCACCCACCCGAGTAATAAATGCGACAAGATCATCATAGCTTTCGCGCCCGTCGATGCCGATCCGGCATTTGACCGTGACCGGTAGGCCTCCTTCGGCCATGGCCGCCACACAATCGCCGACCAATGCCGGTTCGGCCATCAGGCAGGCGCCGAAACGCCCGACCTGAACCCGGTCCGACGGACAGCCGACATTAAGGTTGATCTCGTCATAGCCCCATTCCGCCGCAATGCGGGCAACCGCAGATAGTGCCGCCGGATCAGAACCGCCGACTTGCAGGGCAAGTGGATGTTCGTCTTGGTGATAGTCAAGCAACCGGTCGCGGTCACCGTGCAGGATGGCCCCGGTGGTGATCATTTCTGTATAGAGCAACGTACGGCGCGAGATTTGGCGCAGGAAATAACGTTCGTGCCGGTCGGTCCAATCCATCATCGGCGCGACGGAAAGGCGGTGGTCTAGGCCCGAATGCGTCATTTGTTCTTGTCGAGCATTTCCAGCACCGCATCGGCAATAGCGAGCGATGAAGTCAGTCCCGGGCTTTCGATCCCATACAGATTAACCAGGCCGGGCACGCCGTGGTCGGCCGGGCCTTGGATCATGAAATCCTTGGCCGCTTCGCCCGGCGCCTGAATCTTCGGCCGGATGCCGGCATAGGCGGGCACCAGCGTATCATCGCCCAATCCCGGCCAATAGCCCCGGACGGCGTCATAAAAAACTTCGCAGCGGGCGGGGTCGACGTTATAGTCAATTTCCTCCACCCATTCGACATCGGGGCCGAACTTACCCAGCCCGGCCAGATCAAGGGTCAGATGCACACCCAGCCCGGCCTGTTCCGGTGCGGGACAAATCAGATGCGTGAACGGCGCCTTGCCTTGCAGGGAAAAATAATTGCCCTTGGCAAAATAGCCGGGCGGCACAGTGGCAGGGTCAAGCCCGCGAATCGAATGTGCCACCGGTTGGGCAAACAGACCCGCCGCATTGATCACCTCACCGGCGATCAGCACCGTGGGCTCTGCGCCCTCTACCTCAACACGAATACCCTGGTCCGTCACCTCGCCGCCTGTGATCAGCGACAGAAAGGCGATGGCCGCACCGGCGGCTTCGGCGTCGCCTTGATAGGCGAGCATCAGCCCATGACTGTCGATGATGCCGGTAGACGGCGATAAAAGGGCGGCCACGCATTTGAGCGCCGGTT
>JBLHLO010000130.1:0-6514 GCA_047621105.1 Alphaproteobacteria bacterium | reverse complement strand
TTTACCCGCGGCACCTTCCGCGCCCGTGGCGACACGGTGGAAATTTTTCCAGCGCATTTTGAAGCCAGTGCCTGGCGGCTATCGCTGTTCGGCGATGAAGTGGAAGCAATCCATGAATTCGATCCCCTGACCGGCGAAAAAACTGGTGAATTGGACCGCATCACCGTTTACGCCAAATCCCATTACGTCACGCCAAGGCCGACCATCAATCAGGCGATCAAAAAAATAAAAGTGGAGCTCAAGGACAGGCTTGAGGAATTGACGGCCGCGGGCAAGCTGTTGGAGGCCCAGCGCCTGGAAGAACGCACCACGTTTGATCTGGAAATGCTGACAACCACCGGCCATTGCGGCGGTATTGAAAATTATTCCCGTTACCTGACCGGTCGTGCCCCCGGCGCAGCGCCGCCGACGTTGTTCGAATACCTGCCTGAGGATGCTATCATCTTCATCGATGAAAGCCATGTCACCGTGCCGCAGATCGGCGGCATGTATAAGGGCGACTTTAGTCGCAAATCCACCCTGGCCGAGTTCGGCTTCCGCCTGCCGTCCTGTGTCGATAACCGGCCACTCAAGTTCGAGGAATGGAATCGCATGCGCCCGCGCTCGGTCTTCGTCTCGGCGACCCCCGGCCCGTGGGAGATGAATGAGACCGGCGGCGTCTTCGCCGAGCAGGTGATCCGCCCGACTGGATTGATCGATCCCCCCTGCACCATCCGCCCCATCGAAGCCCAGGTCGACGACCTGCTGGCCGAATGCCGCGCCGTCGCCCGTGCCGGGGGCCGCGTATTGGTGACGACATTGACCAAGAAGATGTCGGAAGACCTCACCGAATACCTGCATGAGGCGGGAGTGCGGGTGCGCTACCTCCATTCCGATATTGATACCTTGGAGCGTATCGAAATCATCCGCGACCTGCGCCTGGGTGCCTTTGACGTGCTGATCGGCATCAACCTGCTACGCGAAGGGCTCGACATTCCTGAATGTGCCCTGGTGGCGATCCTCGATGCGGATAAGGAAGGATTCTTGCGCTCCAAGACCGCGCTGATCCAAACCATAGGCCGCGCCGCGCGCAATCTGGATGGCCGCGTGATTCTCTATGCCGATAAGATGACCGGCGCCTTGACCGGTGCGCTCGAAGAAACCCGGCGGCGGCGCGAAAAACAACATGCGTTTAATTTGGCCAATGGCATCTCGCCGGAAAGCGTAAAGAAGGCCATCAATGACGTCATGGAAACGGTCTATGAAAAAGATTACCTGACCGTGGACACCGGCACCGGCGACATCACACTGACCGGCCATAACCTGCGCACCGTCATCAAAGACATAGAGGTGAAGATGCGCGCCGCGGCGGCCGATCTTGAGTTCGAGGAAGCGGCCCGGCTGCGCGATGAGATCCGGCGGCTGTCGGCCCATGAACTCGGCACCGATCTATCCGGCGCCTTGGCCCGGCCGCGCAATCCGATCGGCCGCATCCGCAAGGGCACAAAAAAAGGCCCCGGTCAAAAAGGCCCAAAGAAAATTGATGGCCACATCAAGACCGGCCGGCCCAGCGCGCGCTAATAATGAATGGTATTCGTGTTATGCCAATTTTCTATCGCCTTTCCTCATAAGAAAAAGCCGCCCCTACGGGGGCGGCCCTTTTGAGTCCAACGAACTGGCGGCGATTATTCCGCGCTTAGATTCACGGCCTTTGGGCCGCGCGCGTCAGGCTGGATGTCGAAGGACACAACTTGTCCCTCGTCAAGCCGGCCAAGGCCGGACTGCTCCACCGCAGAGATATGGACGAACACGTCCTTTGAGCCGTCTTCAGGCGTGATAAAACCAAAGCCCTTGGTGGTGTTGAAAAATTTCACGGTACCTTTAGTCATGCTAGTCACTTTCAAGTTAGTAAGAGCCCGGAACACTCAAGCGTCCGGGATGAGGCGTCGCAATCTACTTTAGAAAAGGTCTTTGCCGCAGTGCGGCGGGCCTAATCACAAAAATGGCTGCTAGGCCAGCACGGGTCGCATATGCGCACGAAAAGGGGAAGTTGCAAGCAATTTATTGTGATAAAGCAACCAAAAATCAGCCTGGAAAGGGCCTCCCTACAGGGCGAATCCTCATGGAAATCAACCATTCGTGTCCCACCCGACCGGACCACCACAACATCTAGCCGATCAAGCTCCTGGGGCAGCAGCCGTCGGAGATCCAAGAGATAGTTGAATTGGGCATCACAAGTAGGGGATCGGCACCGAATAGGCCTGAATTTTTTTAGAAACACGGGTCTGTTGCCCCTCAATAGCGCGGCGCAGAGCGGCCCATTCGGGAGCTGGACTTGCAGTACCCACCATAGCCGCATTTATCCTTTGGGCGTCTCATCGCCAAGCGCACCCTTGGGCGCTGCCGCCCGGGCCCGCTCAGCGGCCAGCAAACGGGCCACATCGGCCTCGGCCAAGCCCATCGCCGTCAGCGTCTGGCTCCCCAAATTCAAAGACACTTCCATAATTTCCGGCACGATGCCGGTCGCACCAAGCCGGGTGAGTTCGTCGCAATGATCTTGGTCTGAAGCCCGGACATAGATCGGCATATCGGGAAACCGGTTGCGCAATACGGTCACAGCACGCACCGCCGCATGTGCATCGTTCATCGTGATGACCGCCAGCTGCGCACGTTCCGCATGGGCCGCACGCAGCACCAAGCGCGATGAAGCATCCCCATAATAAACTGGCAATCCCAGGCTACGGCCATGGCTCACCCGGGCAGGATCAAGATCGAGAGCGATGAATGGCAGGGTACGTGCACAAAACAAGCGCGCCAGAACTTCCCCGACCCGGCCGAAGCCGAGCATCAGAACATGACCCTGTAGGTCTTCGGTTTCCTTGGCCAATTTGTCGAGTCCCCCTGACTCCACCTCGAGCCACTGTTCCGCTTTGCGCCCAAGCATGGCCAGCAGCGGCGTCAGCACCATGGTCAAGGCCACCGCCAATACCAAAATGCGCCCAGTGTCGGGGTCGATCAGCCCGGCTGTGCCCGCCATGGCAAATAAGATGAAGGCAAATTCGCCACTTTCGGCCAGCAAAAACCCTTGGCGTAAGGCAAGGCCGAGCGGCAGGCGAAACAACAATCCAACACCGGTGATGGTCAACGCCTTGATCACCAAGATGCCCGCCACAACGAGACCGATCAAAGGACCGGCGCTAGCGAGCAGGGTAAAATCCACGCTCATGCCCACGGTCATGAAGAACAGGCTCAACAGGATGCCGCGGAAGGGCGCCATATCGGCTTCGACCTGATGACGGAACTCCGTCTCCGCGACCAGAAGTCCGGCGAGGAAAGCGCCCAATGCTAGGGACAACCCCGCCATTTCGGTCGCGAACCCGGCCCCAAGGATGACCAGCAGCGCAAGCCCGACCAGCAATTCCGGAGTGCGCCGGGCGGCGATCACCCGGAACAGCGGGCGCAGTATGAGGCGCCCGACCACCATGATCACCACCAGCACCAAGACCGCCTTGGCAAAGGCAAGGCCGAGGGCGGCAATGATGCCACTCCCTGCGGCACCAAGTTGTGGCACCAACACGATCAACGGCACCACGGCGAGATCCTGGAACAACAGGATCGCCAGCGCCACGCGCCCGGCGCGGGCGACAATTTCCCCCCTTTCGCCAAGCAGTTGCAGGACGATCGCCGTCGATGACAAGGCGAGCGCCGCGCCAATGATAATCGCCGCACGCACATCAAGCCCGAACGCATAAGCCGCCCCCCCAAGCGCGAGGCCACTGGCAACAAACTGTGCCGTGCCCAAGCCAAACAACTGCCCGCGCATGGTGACGAGCCGCTTGAGCGTCAGTTCCAAGCCGATGGCGAACATCAAGAACACGACGCCGAGTTCAGCCAGGCCCCTAACGCTGGTCGTATCGGCAATAATGCCGGTCCCATACGGACCGATGAACGCCCCGGCCACGAGGTAGCCGATCACCGGGCTCACGTTGATGCGCTTAAACAGCGTCGCCGTGGCCACAGCACCCGCCAGAAAAATTAAGGCTTGGCTAAGAAAATGGGTATCGGTCATATTATCTTCCGGTCATCCTCCGGGGCCCCTTCGGAACGCCGCCCCCGGCCCGCGCGATTGCCGCCCGTGCGCTCCCATGATAGACGATTGCTGGCTGCAATCGTATCTGCACAACCGTGTTAAAGTATTTCCAGGGGGAATTTCTGCACCATGATCACCATTCTTCAGCTTGCTGGCGGCTTCGTCCTTTTGTTGTTTGGGGCCGAATATCTCGTCCGTGGCGCGGTATCGCTTGCCAGCAAGCTCAAGGTTTCCCCCATGGTCATCGGCATGACCATCGTTGCCTATGGCACCACGGCGCCGGAACTGGTGGTCAGCCTGCAAGCCGCCATCGACGGCCAACCCGGCATCGCGGTCGGCAACGTGGTTGGCTCCAACATCGCCAATATTCTCCTGATCCTCGGCACCGCGGCCTTGATCACGCCGATCACCTGTGAGCCTAAGCTGCTTTACCGCGATGCGGCGGTGATGATGGGATCAGCGTTGCTGTTCGTGGCCCTTGCCCTCGGTGGCACCATCGCCCGCTGGCAGGGCCTATTGATGGTTGCCGCCTTGTTGGTCTTTTCGCTTTACGCCTATGTTTCCGAACGCCGCCGCAGCCAAGCCTATGATGCCGGCGACCTGGCCGAAGAATTTGCTGAAGGCCCTAAATCAGCTTGGCTCGCCGTATTATCCGTCATTGGGGGCATCGCCTCTGTGGTGATCGGTGCCAAGCTGCTGGTCACAGGCGCTATTACATCGGCACGCATTCTTGGGGTCGGCGAAGAAGTCATTGGCCTGACTGTCGTCGCCATTGGCACCTCGCTGCCCGAGCTGGCAACCGCCGTCGTGGCGGCGCTGCGTAAGCATGCCGACGTTGCCATCGGTAATGTCATCGGCGCCAATATCTACAACTTATTGGCCATCATGGGGCTGGTGTCGGCAGTGACGCCCTTGCAGGTCCCGCAACAGATCATGCACTTCGATCTATGGTTCATGCTTGCCGTGACCGTGGCGCTGCTGGCCTCCGTGTTGCTGCGCCGGGGCCTTGATCGTGGGGCGGGAGTCTTATTTCTAGCGGCCTTCGCTACCTATACCGGGCTGCAATACTACGGCATCGACAGTATCCTCCGGTAACGGCCCCCCAGCTTGCGCCCAGCCCAGGCTTCGGCCATCCTTTGCCTATGATGTCAGAGCCCTTAGCCCCCCTACCCGAAAGCACCCTCGATTGCGCTTTGATCATCGTCGCCGGCCACCCCCTCGGCAGCGCTGTCGGCGAAGCATTGGCGGAAACCGGTCACCGCATCACCCTTCATGCCGCAGACGATACCGGCGCGGCGGAAACGCTGGCACGGGCCCTTGCCCGCCAACAACCCAAAAGCGCAGACGGGAATATCGTAATTTTGCTCGCCGGGGTTAGGGGCCCGATGGGTCCGGGTCATCCTATGGAAGCCCCCCCTCATGAAGCCCGGGCCCATGAAACCCGGGCCAAAGAGGCGTTGAAACAATCCAGTTTCAATGCCCTGACCCGTAGCCTTGCCCTGGAACTGGCACCCGCGATCCGGGTCAACGCCATCCACGTGAAAGGAACCAGCGTCGACGCCCGCGCGATTGCCGACACGGTAATCTTTATCCTTGCGACTCAGGCGCTGACGGGCCAAATGATAGCCCTCAGCAACGAAGCCCCCGCCACGGCAACCGCACAAACCCAGCCTTAATCTTAATAAAGACAGGCCCCATCACCCCTAGTCCCGTTTCCATTGTTCCCGCCCAAGCCAGTGTTGCTGCACTAAGGATATGTCCGCCCATGTCTTCGCCCCAAAGTTCGACGATCCGCCCCCTCCGTTCGGCGCCAGGCATTGGCCCTGGGCCCGAAGGCCTGCGCCGGGTATTTGTCCGTGATCTCGTGGGCAATTGCCTGCTCGGCATCCATGCCCATGAAAAAGGTACCCGGCAACGGGTTCGGCTCAATGTCGAGCTGGCTGTCCTTGATGAGGGCCCCCCCGCTGAAGATGCCATCATCAATGTGGTCTGCTACGAGGATATCGCCGACGGCATGCGTCGGCTACTGGCCGGGCCTCATATCAACCTCGTCGAAACCCTGGCCGAGAATATTGCCCGGTTTTGTTTCGAAGACGCCCGCGTGGTCTCTGCCCGAGTGCGGGTTGAGAAGCTCGATGTCTTCAGCGACGCCGCCGGAGCTGGAGTGGAAATCAAAAGAATCCGTCTCAACGCTTGATTCTTAATCGATTTTAGCTCCTCGACCACGTCACCTCGGTAAGTTGTACACAAGGGCACATCAGGTCTGAAAATCTGTTTCAATTTTTAACAAAAAATCATTCAATAACGCTGTATTACTAGTTGCATTTTAAATTTCAGTTTTAATTCAATGTTTTAATAAAATTGCCCTATAATTAGGCAATGTGGTCTTAGACCAAGGGAATTAAAGCGGCGACACACTTCAAACACAGTTATCCACAGAGTTTT
>JBLHLO010000129.1:0-6533 GCA_047621105.1 Alphaproteobacteria bacterium | reverse complement strand
GCGGAAGGTTTCGCGAATACCCTTAAGCTGGGCGCGCACCCCGGTATCGGACATATCCTTGGAGAAGGCGGAAATGGCGCCGCCCTTGACGCCGAGATGAATCATCTCCGGCACCGCAAAGAGGGCCAGCACGGCGGTAATCAGGTCGAGTCCATCCCATAGAAACAGAAAATCCTCGGAATAGCGGGCGATGCCGGTCTGCGGGTCCATGCCGACGAAGGCCAGCATCATGCCGTAGAACCCGACGACCAGACCTTTGAATATTTCCTTGCCTGAAACGAAAGCGACAAAAGTAATGCCCAACAGTGCGAGGAAGAAAAACTCAGCCGGTGAGAATTTGAGAACGATCGGTTCAATTACCGGGATTAGAATCGCCAACACGGCGGCGCCGATAATACCACCGATGCCCGATGCCATGAGTGACGCGCCAAGCGCTACGCCCGCTTCGCCCTTTTGGGCCATGGGATAGCCATCGACAATAGTGGCCGCGTCGTCACCGGTGCCGGGCACGCCGAACATGATCGACGAAATTTGCCCGGCAGTGCCGGTCACGGCATGCATTGAGAGCAGGAACACGGCGCCGGGGATCATTTCCTTGCCGAAGACGAAAGGAATGGTCACGGCAATGGCGAGACGCCCGCCAAGCCCCGGCACGGCGCCAAAGAAGATGCCGATAGCCGTGCCCAGCAACAGCATCCACATGGTGTACGGCGATGTAATTAACTGCGCCAGCGTGCCGAACATCAGTTCGATAGACATTTTGCGCCCCTGTAATAGCCTGCGTCGTTACTTATAAGGCTCGCGCTTCCACGCATCGCCCGTGTTTAGGCTTAGCTGTTGGTAATCGGTCTGTCCGGGTATGGAATTCCGGGTTTAGACTTTGACGTCTTCGAATCCCTCGGCATTCTCTAGCTGATCGAACCAGTCGAAGCCCATCTTCTTGATGATTCGCGAATTGATGACGATCACCCGGGCTTCCTTGTCGGAAGAGCCGTTGAACCGTTGATGCGTAACGTAGGGAGGGACGTAGATGAAATCGCCTTCCTTCCATTCGAATTTCTTCGGTTCCTTGGCCCATTCCCATATGAATTCATCCTTGCAGTCAAAATCCACGTCCCAGTGCAGGTCGTATCCTTGGCCTTCAACCACATAAGCGATTTCTTCGGTCAGATGCCGGGTGATGCCGGTGGCTTTGCTCGGTTCTAGGAATTGCATATAGGAGTCGATGCACATCTCCGCCGTGTTCATCTTTTCGTGGATGATGTGCTTGATGAGTCCGTCGGGGGACCGTTCCATGGGCATTTCATGGGACCGGATGGTCTTTTTCGCGTTGGTTTTGTATTTTTCGCGGAAGGCGGCAGATTCCTTCAGCCCTTCAAGATAGAAGTCGCAATTCTTGTCGCTGCGCGCTTTTGCCCGTTCATCGTCGAAAGCCATCTTGAATTATTCTCCCTTGCTTGTCAGCCCTGCATAATATGTTGGTCAAACCTTTGGTTCACAGGCTTATTTGGCGGACATTTCTCCTGTGGACCAAGATGTCGTTCATAACCGATTCCGCGACGGGCGGCTAGAGATTATTGGACATAAAACCTATGACTTACAGTCAAAAAGATGATTTTGGACGGGCGCCCTAGGCAGCAGCTTCCACATACGCTATGAGCGTCCGGCGATTGAATGCACGATAATGATAATGAGGCAGATGATGGGGCAGTGGCACGCGGCGTGAACGACCAGGAACGTCACCAAAATCAAGAAAATAACGCCTCCACCCCTCAAGGGCCGGGGCGAGGTGACCAGATCACCGGGCGCATCGCGATAGGGATCTATGGCACGGCTTTTTTCAGCCTATCCATGGTGCCCATGTCGTCGATCCTGGTGCCGCTTTGGATGGTGTCGCTTGGGGCAACGCCATTGATGATCGGACTGGCTATCGGTGTTCGTTCACTGCTGCCCTTGCTGCTCTCGATTCATGGGGGGGTGTTGATGGATCGCCTGGGGCCCCGCCGCGTGACCCTGGCAGTTGCCGTCATGGCCGCGGCCCTGTTCCCGCTTTATCCTCTAATGCCTTGGTTTATAGCCATAATTTTTCTTCAGGCCCTGTTTGGTATTGCCCAGGGGCTGTGTTGGGTGGGCTCCCAGACCTTTTATGGACAGTACATGCGGGGCCATGTCGCCGGGGCCGGCAGGTTGGTGCTTTTTTCCAACGGCGGTTGTTTCGTGGGGCCTTTGGTGCTGGGCGCTATCACCGAACATGTGGGCACCCATGCCGGTTTTGGCTTTATGTGCATATGGGCGATGTTGATGGTCGGGTTCACGTTATTGGTACCTGATGCTCAAGAGAACCGCCAAATCCCCAATTCTGGATCAGATTTAAGCCAAACTACCGGGTGGCGGGGATTTCTACCCCGGCTTGCCGATTATCGCTCGGCCCTGGCACTGTGTGTCTTACCGGTGGTGATGATGGTGATGATTTTCACCTTCATTCGAATTGCCAATGCCTCGGTTCAGACCTCGTTTTATGTAGTCTATTTGGGCCAAATTCACCTTGGCGAAACCCTGATCGGGGCGCTTCTCGGCATCGCCAATCTGGTGGCTACGGTGACCCCGCCGCTGATCCAGGCCGTGGAGCGCCGGGTGCCGGCCCTTTGGGTGCTGATCTTGGCAACCGCGGCGACCATCGTATTTATGGCAATGACGCCGGTATTGGGCGCGGTTTGGCTCCTTTTTTGTGCTTCTGCTGCCTATGGCGCTGGGGTTGGGCTTGGTTTTCCAACCTTGCTGGCCCTGCTTTCGCGCAGCATTCCACTTGCTGAGCAGGGCAAGAGCGTTGGCCTAAGGACGTCATTCAATCGCTTGGCCTCATTGATCATTCCCATTGCTATGGGGGCAATCGCCGAGGCTTTTGGCATCCGCATCAGCTTCTTCGTCGTGGGGGGCGTGTTATTGCTTGCCACCGCGGCCACGGCGGTCTGGGTCCTGCGTCATCCGGGTCTCGCGCGATGATCGAAGAACCACGGCAAGTACCTTAAATTCCCTTCAAATCTAAAGTTAATTCTCTTGAAAGGATCAGGACCTATGGTTAACGTGCGGGCTTGTTCCTGCCGCTAGCCAAGGGAGGCTGGCGCCTAATCGGCAGGAGCCGGGGTTCGCCTCACATCCGAAAGTCCGGGGTTATAATCGGACACGCCATATTGATTGCGGACTAGGCTTTGGGGGAACGGTGTTTATCCGCATCACCTTGATCGTTGCCATGAGAGACCTCGGCTATCGGCTCCGACGCGCGCTGCGTCGCGCGGGTCAAACCGTGCTGGCCGACCGTCAGGTCCTGATGCGTTCGCACGGGCGGATGCGGGCGTTGACTCTTGGCTGGCGGGCCCAAGCGATTGTGCTCCTTACGCTCTTGGCGGCAGTCGGTTGGATAGTGCATGCCTCGGTAGCGCGCATCGAAAATGGACGCATCATTGCTGCCAAGGAACATGAAATTGGCTCCCTCAAACTCGCTTTCAGGTCGCTTCGCAGTGATGTTGACCGGTCTGAAACGCGTTTTACGGTTCTTGCCCGCACGTTGGAAGCTAAGCACGCTTATCTTGTCGAAATGCTTGGTCGAGAGACCATTGGCGATGATGCTGCCCGCTCGCTGGGAGTGAAAACCCGCGCACAGGGCCATGCGCGCATTCATGACCGGCGTCAGGCATTACTGGCCCAGCTTGGCAAGCTCGAGATGGTTTTGCAGGGCACGGCACGTACCGAAGGCCGCAACACTCGTGAACGGCTCGCTATTGAGGAGCGCCTGCATATCACCGCATCCGACCGTGTCCGCATGGATCGTGAACGCCGCGCCCTCGTGGCTCGCCTTGAAAAGCTTGAGGCCAAGCTGGCGGCTGTTAACGTCGCCCAAGGCGATATCGCTTCGCGGATGGCCGAACGGACCATAGATCAGGTGGATAGAATTAAAGGTTTAATCGTTTCCACCGGGGTCAATGTCGAAGCCCTGTTGGCGCGGCTTGGACCGTCTATGGCTCCCGGACTCGGTGGGCCATTCGTCGCCGCTGACGGTACGGGAATTAGTATGAACCGGACCATGTCGGCGGGCCTTGGGTCGCTCGATCATCATCTGGGTCGGTTAGACAATGTGCGCCGTCTCACGCGGGTTTTGCCTTTAGCGCGGCCCTCCGAACATTATTATGTGGCGAGCGGTTTTGGTAAGCGGCGTGATCCCCTTAACCGTCGCTGGGCAATGCATTATGGTGTTGATCTGGCGGGGGTTTACCGCTCACCGGTGCTGGCAACCGCGTCGGGCAGGGTGGTCAGTGTCGGTTGGAACGGTAATTATGGGCGCATGATCGAAATAGATCATGGCATGGGTGTTCGAACTCGTTACGGGCATCTGCGGCGCATCCTTGTCAAGCGAGGTCAAAAAGTTGAGCTGCATCAAAAAATCGGTCAGATGGGCACCTCTGGGCGTTCCACCGGGACCCATCTCCATTATGAAGTGTCGGTGAATGGTAAGCCGCAAGATCCCATGAAATTCCTTCAGGCAGGTGAATATGTTCTCAAAGGACTCTAAGAGCGGAACGATGGATAGCAAAGATCGGGTACCTTCGATTATCAGCGCGAGCTTGCGCATCGTCGGCGATCTCGTCTCAGAAGGGGATGTGCAAGTCGATGGCATTATCGAAGGCGACGTCAACGCGCGCTCACTAACCGTGAGCGAGGGCGCGGTGGTTAAGGGCCAAATCAATTCCAGCAAGGTCACGATCCGGGGCGAAGTTCACGGCCAGGTGACGGCCGAAGCGGTCGAGCTCGGCCGCACGGCACGGGTCATCGGCGATATCGTCCACGCGGATCTGACGATTGAATCGGGGGCTTTTCTCGAAGGGCATTGCCGCCATATGGATCGCCCGGCGCTAGCCGACCATTCAGCCGCTAGCGCGGCTGCTGCAAGCGGTGAAGACGTCACGACAACGCCTCAGGCTGTGCACGGCTGAACCGGCTAGAAGACCTAGACTGAAGACTGTGCGAGTGCCTCACGGGGGCGCGCCCCTTTGTAAGGCGTCTGCGAAGGTTGCGGCATCGATATTGCCGCCCGACGCCACCACGACAATCGTTTTCCCCCTGATGTCGCGTTCTTGAGCAAGCGCGCCGGTGACCAATGCGGCCAGCCCAATGGCCCCCGATGGTTCCAGCACCAGCTTAAGATCGCTGAACGCGGCATAAAGCCCCCGGCATACGTCGTCATCGGTGATCGCCAGCACCCAGCTGACATGGCGTTGATTGATCGGAAAGGTGATCTCGCCTGGCATCGGGGATGTTAGGGCATCACAAAATGTGGTGGCGTGACCGGGGCTGAGATCGACCGCGCACCGTTCGCCGGCATCCATGGAGCGGCGGGTATCGTCATAGGCCGTGGGTTCGGCCATGAAAATTTCGGAGGCTGGTGCCAATGCCTTGAGGGCCGTGGCAATGCCCGCCGTCAATCCGCCACCACCGCAGGGAATGACTACCGCGTCCGGTGTGGCGCCAATCTCTTCTGCCTGCGCCATGATCTCAAGCCCGATGGTGCCTTGACCGGCGATGACTTGTTCGTGATCGAATGGCGGTACCAGGGCGGCACCGCCGCGCGCCGTGGCGATCTGCTCGGCCAGGGCGACCCGGTCATCCTTGTCGCGATCATAGAAGGCCAATTCTGCCCCCCAGGCACGGGTGTTTTGTTTTTTGATGGCGGGGGCGTCTTCGGGAATGACAATGACGGCTTGGGTGCCGGCGTATTTAGCCGCCGCCGCGACCCCTTGGGCATGATTGCCGGTGGAATAGGCAACCACACCCCTGGCCAAAGTTGCAGGATCAAGCTGGCTAATACAGTTGTAAGCCCCCCGGAATTTGAATGACCCTGTTAGTTGCAGATTCTCCGCCTTGATCAGTACCCGGCAGCCGAGACGCTCATTGAGCAGGGGCGCTTCAAGCAAGGGCGTCAAAATTGCTTTGCCGCTGAGCCGCTGTGCGGCGGCACGAATATCATCGAGGGTCACGGCCATGATGCAGTTCCAGTTGCAGTTTGAACTTGGGTAAGGGTAACGAAATGCAGCGTGTCGGACCAGTTATGTTGCTTAAGGGAAGGGGGCGCCTAACCTATACAGGCGCGGGGGGCTCGGGCATACTTCGCGCGATCTATTCAAGAGGGGGTGGCATTGATTGTTAAAGAGGCTGCGCTGGAAAATACGGCGCGCGCCATCGACCGATTGAACAAAACCATAGGCCACGCGGTTGCTTGGACGGCGCTGGCGCTTGTGATCCTCCAGTTTATTGCCGTGGTCTTGCGCTATGTGTTTGGTGTGGGTTGGATCTGGGTCGAGGAATCGATCATCTACCTGCATGCCACACTGTTTATGGCCGGGGCCGCTTATACTTTGCTGCAGGACGGCCATGTACGGGTCGATATTTTTTACCGGGAAGCCACCGTGCGTGACAAGGCCTGGGTTGATCTTCTCGGTACGATTTTTTTCCTATGGCCGGTGTCGATGCTGATCCTGATC
>JBLHLO010000128.1:0-6556 GCA_047621105.1 Alphaproteobacteria bacterium | reverse complement strand
CGTGATCGGCCCCACCGGGATAGCCTTTTTCAAGGCCTCGTGATACATCAGACCCCAATCGGCTAAGGGTCCCGGCCCTGTGCCCCGAGGCTCATAGCGCCCAGGAGAACACGGCTTGTCACCTAACAAAATCAAGCAACCCGACCCCCTGTTGACAGTGGACCGTGCCGTGGCTGAATTGCGCCGTGGCGGTTTCGTGATTATTACCGCAGGCCGATCGGCAGTTATTGTCCAGGCGGCCGAAGCGGTGACCCCACACAGCCTCAATCGGCTGGCCGAACTCGCCGGCAGTGAACCCCGCCTCGTGCTGACAGCGCCCCGCGCAGCGGCGGTGGGGGTGCCCGTGACCGGCGACGGCCCGGTGCTCATGCCACTGCCTGAGGGCTCCTCCGCCCAGGAAATACGGGCGCTCGCCGAACCTGGTGAACCGATCTCGATCCGTCTGCCCGCACCGGTGACCGAGGGCAATGCAGATACGCGTGCCGGATTTATCGCTGCCGTCGCCCTCACCAAAATTGCACGTCTGCTGCCGGCGGCGCTGGCCGCGGTATTACCTTCGGCCATCACCTCAACCAAAGCCTTTGCCCGCACCCACGACCTATTGACCGTGCCCGCCGCTGATACCGCCGGCTATGAAGGGCGTGCCGCCCATTCGCTCCGTGCCATCGTCCAGGCACGGGTGCCACTCGCGGGGGCCGAAGATGCCCGCATCGTCGCCTATCGACCATCCGATGGCGGCATTGAACATCTGGCCATTGTGATTGGTGACCCCAAGCCGGGTGAACCGGTACTGACAAGGTTGCATTCAGAATGCTTCACCGGTGACCTGCTCGGTAGTCTGCGCTGCGATTGCGGCGATCAGCTGCGCGGGGCGATTGAAGAAATCTCCGCTGCCGGCACCGGTGTACTGATCTATCTTGCCCAGGAAGGACGTGGTATCGGCCTGGTTAACAAGCTCCGGGCCTATAATCTTCAGGATGCCGGGCATGACACGCTGGATGCCAATGAACAGCTCGGCTTCGATGCCGACGAGCGCATCTATCTACCGGCCGCCGAAATCCTGCGGGATTTAGACTTCACACAGGTACTGCTCATGACCAATAACCCTGAAAAAGTCGAAGCCCTGGCCCGCTGCGGCATCGACGTGGTCAAGCGGGTCCCTCATATTTTCCCGACCAATACCCATAATGAAGAGTATCTCTCCACCAAGAAGGCCCGATCCGGCCATATGTTTTAGACGGTTTAGCCCAAGCCCCGCGGCGGGAGTTACCGCCCTGCACCGCCAAACAAGCAGGATCTGCCGGGCCGCAAGAACCATAGAAATCTAATCGATTGATAAACTTAGGTTTATTTTCTGGCACCGTGCTTGCTTCTAATAAGGGGCAACAACACGGACCACCATGTCAGACCTCACGACGATTCACCCCGGCAGCACGACTGCCGCCATCCCCCCTGCGACAGCCCCAGGCCCATCGCCTAAGGTAAAGGGCGAATCCTGGGCTTGGCAGAACGAGGCATTCTCCTTTTCCGATATTCTCGACGTTCTCAATCCGCTGCAACACATCCCCATCGTCAATCGAATCTATCGCTCCATCACTGGTGATGAGATTGGGCTCGCGCCCAAGATCGCCGGCGGCACCCTTTTGGGCGGTGTGATCGGTTTGGTTGCATCGGTGGTCGATAGCATCGTCGAGGAAACAACCGGCAAGGATGCTAGCCAACGCCTCATTGCTGCCCTTCAGTCAGGCCACGAAGACGATGATCATATGGAAACCGGCCTGGGCACTGAGGTGGCCAGCCTGGCCACAGCGGATGATCGCTGCCGCCCGAAATGGCGGGGCCGGGGCCTTCGCCAAAGCAGCCCCAAGCACATCGCGAGAGGCGGCATCCGCCAGTCAGGCGGAACCGAACGACACCTGGATCAAGATGATGCAAAATGCCAAAGGGACAAAACCGCATGGCGCTTCCGGTCTCGCCAGCGCCACCATTGCCCGGGCCATGGCCGGGTACGGTGCTGCGGGAGCCGATCTGCCACTCGCCGATATTGCCCGCGCCGTCAGGCGATAAATCCCCCGACAAGCGCCACCCATATGGAGCCGTCTTCCAAGGGAAAGCATCGCCTGAGCCCCGCCTGCGGTTTATAACGGCGCCATGATCATTATGGTGCTCCCCGGCGGCGCAAAAGAAGCGCCCCATCACGGTGTCTTAAAGGCAAACGGGCGGGAATATGCCTGCGCGCTTGGCCGAGCTGGAATCCGGGCCGACAAACGCGAGGGTGACGGCGCCACACCTGCCGGGCGTTTCACCCTGCGGCAGGTCCTTTACCGTGCCGATCGCCTGACCCTGCCTGTAACGGCGCTGCCGCTCACCGCCATCGGCCCCGAGGATGGCTGGTGCGATGATGCCGATCATCCCCAATACAATCGACCGGTGCCCCTGCCTTTTGCCGCAAGCGCGGAAAAACTGTGGCGCGAAGATGGGCTTTACGACCTGATCATTGTCATCGGGTATAACGACAATCCGCCCATTGCCGGGGCAGGCAGCGCCATCTTCCTGCATGTCGCAGGTCCGGCGTTCGCCGCGACCGAGGGGTGCGTCGCCCTTGAACGCGATACCTTGGTCGCCCTGGTCACAGAAATGGGGCCGGGCGATGAAATCGCGATACATGATGAAATCGCGATACATGAGGCCGGGGCATAATGACGGCAGAAAATCTAGCGCGTGCCAAAAATAGCCGTGCCGACACGCACATGGGTGGCGCCGAAAGCGATAGCCGTTTCAAAATCCGCACTCATCCCCATGGACAGATGGGCCAACCCGTTGCGCGCTGCAATCTTGGCAAGAAGTGCAAAATGCGGGGACGGCTCTTCACCCTGGGGCGGGATGCACATCAGCCCTGCCGGTATAAGGCCGTGTTCGTTCCGGCACGTCGTGATAAAGGCATCCGCTTCGGCCGGATGAACGCCGGCCTTTTGCGGCTCTTCCCCCGTATTAACCTGGACATATATCAACGGTACTGGGACGCCTACCAGCCGGGCGGCAAGGCGCGGCCGATCGAGGGTTTCGATCACATCAAACAAGGCAAGGGCATCGGTAATTTTGTTGGTCTGGAGCGGTCCGATCAGATGCAGCTCAATATCAGGGTAGCGCTGGCGAAGGCCGGACCATTTGGCGGCTGCCTCCTGGATCCGGTTTTCACCAAATACGCGATGGCCGGCCTCAAGCGCCGCCGTGATCGCGTCAACACCGTGACCCTTGCTGACGGCAATCAAACTCACCGCTTGGGGATCACGGCCGGCGTCTTTTGCCGCCGCCACGACACGCGCGCTGACCGCACCCAGATTAGCCGCGATATCAGCTTGACCCGAGGAAGGGGGAATACCGGTCGTGGAACTAGTCATCGGGAAAACGCGCCTTATCGGTGGAACCGGGATTTTTGCAATCGGGGCCATTGGAAACTGGATAGCGAGCAATGACCATAACAAACACGGCCCGGGCGCTCAATTTACATGCCCGCCTACAGAACCGGGCGCATGACCGGTCCGGGCATCCGCTGCCGCCGCTTTTCCTCATGACCGATGAAGCCCGGCTCAAAGACCCGCTCGCGGCCCTTGACCGTCTGCCGCCCGGCGCCGGCATCATCCTGCGCCATTACACAGAGGATCAAAAATCGACGGCGCGGTTTGCTTTGGCCCAGGCCCTTGCGACCGCCTGCCGCCTTCGGCGGCTCAAATTGATCATTGCCGCCGACCCGGCACTGGCGCTGGCGGTCGGGGCCGATGGCCTGCACGTGCCCGAATGGATGGCGGGCCGGGACGGGCTTGTGACCCGAATCCGTGCCCGAAAACCCGGCTTTATCGTCACCTGCGCCTGCCATTCAGCCCGCGCGCTCCAGAATGCAGTGCGGATTGGAGCCGATGCCGCCCTATTGGCCCCGGTGTTTGCGACCCAAAGCCACCCAGGCCAACCCGCACTCGGGGTTCTTCGTTTTGCCACACTGACCCGCGCCTGCCCGATCCCGGTCTATGCGCTGGGCGGCATCGATGACGCCCACGCCCGGCGGCTTCGAGGCACGGCGGCGATAGGCATTGCCGGCATCAGCTTCATCGACACCCCTTGACCATAGAAAAAGTGGGGGTTATTTCTGGGGGCGACGTATCGCTCCTTGAGGCGCTCGTTTACAATGCGCGTCATCCGGCGCGCCACAGAGCACGCAAAAGAGCACGCAAAAGAGAGAAAGTTTGTCACAGATGACGGCAGCCGAGGCGGGCGTGACCTGCATCCATAGGGCCGGGGCCGAGGGCCTCGCGCGGTTGATTGCGGCCGTTAATCGCACCGTCGCCGAAGAAGCTGCAATCAAATCTAAAATCGCCGTGTTCAAGGAAGGTGTCAATCTCACCCCCCGGCTCAGCATCGACCAAGACGGCGGTTGGTTTGGACCCCTAGTTCATGATTTGCTGGCCCAGGGCGCATCGGTAGTGGTCAACGACATCGGCCTGATTGCACCGGTCTGTGAGACCGTTGAACGGCTGACCGGGGTGCCCGCTGATTGGGTATTTCAGCAAAACCTCTATATCACACCGCGGGAGGTCCAGGGCTTTGTGCCCCATTGCGATCCGCATGTCGTCATCGCGGCCCAACTCTATGGGCACAAGGAATGGATGATCTATGACAAGGTGCTCGACAATCCATTGATCGTCGATGGGGGTAAAGACGTGCTGGTGGCAGACCCTAGCGAAACCCTGGTGATCAAGGAACGTATCAAGGTCGAACCCGGCGACGTGTTCGTGATTCCGCGCGGCACATTCCACGCCGCATGCGCCCATGAGGGGGCCAGTGTCCACATGGCCATCGGCTGTGCCGGGATACGCCCGGTTGATTACATCTGGGCCATGGCCGGCGAAGCAATGAACGAAAGTGCCCTGCGTGCCGACATGTCACCAGCAGCGTCACAGCAAGCCGCGCGCGATTATCTGGCCCGCGCCCAAGCGCACCCAGGGACACTGCCTTTGCCGCGCCATCCGGTGATGCCCATGAACATTCCTAAAGGGCCGATAAGCCTTAGTTTTCAGGGGGCGCTTGATGCTTTATCAAGTCATTAAGGGGGCTTTCGGCCAAGACCTCGTGACCGAGGTCGAGCGCCGCGCCGAAAAACTGCCGGCCTCCAGCGGCGCCACCGTCGAACATGATGAGGCCAAGACCCGCCAGTGCGAGCTGCGCTGGTTCAAACATGGCAGTGATGATTTTGCCTGGCTGGAACAAGAAGTTTTTAAGTTCCTGGAACAGGCCGGCGCTGTCGATCCCAAGGCCAGCGTTATGGAAGACATTCAACATACGGTCTATGGGCCCGGCAATTTCCACGATTGGCATATCGATGCCTACCGGCGGTCGTATAATTTATACGATCTGCCGCTCGGCCATCGATTCATCGGCACCCAACGGAAAGTATCGCTCTCAATCTTGCTCAATGACGCCAGCGAATTTGAAGGGGGGCCGTTTGAAATTACGATGTTCCCAAACGGGCGCAACACGGTCGGTACGGCGATGACCGATTTCAGCCAGGCCGGCGATGCGGCAGTATTCGATTCAGGGCTTTGTCATCGCGTCGCACCGGTGACCAAGGGTGTGCGACGGTCGTTGGTCGTTTGGATCTGTGGGTAGGGGCCGGTGATTCAATTTTACGGAAAAAAGCATCCGATCGTCGGGGAATATGCTGCCTATCCGGTGCCCCTCAAAGGCATTCAACCGATCAGCGCGGCGCAAGCTGCCAAAGGTTATGCCGCGCTATGTGACCCGGCAAATATCAAGAAGCTCGGCTATAAGGAAAAGGCCTATCCTAGCGCCACCTGCTATTACCGCCCGCCGTTCCTCGAAGATATCTATAAACGCGTCGGCGACTACATCCGCCCTTTCCTTGATTACGATATTGAGGAGACATATTTTTACGCCCGGCTCTACGGCACCGGGGACGAGCTGAAAATGCATACCGACCGCGCGTGCTGCTTTGTCAGCGTGTCGCTGTGTTTCGGTTATGACTATTCGCCAATGTTCCCCAAAGGCACGGCCTGGTCGCTGGGCGCCTTGGATCCGGCGAATCAAGCCATCGAATTCAAATTACAACCCGGCGAGGGGATGCTCTACCCCGGCTGTTCGGCCCCCCATTGGCGGGATATGTTCCTCGGCGCCCAATGCGGACAGGCCTTCTTTCATTGGGTGCCGAAAATACCCGCTGTTTTTGAGGAATTTTATGGCGATCCCGGCAAAACGGCCTAAATCGGCAGGGATTCCCGCAGAGATTCCCCCAAGACCGAGGGCATAGCCATGGCGTTAATAATTAATCTCCAATATGTTGTAAAAATGTAACGCTTGCGATAATTCTGCCGCAGTGGTGTTTAACCCCTTGGCATTTAGTTTAGGTTAAGGCTAATTACGCCGGTAATCCGGTGTTTCGGATTCCGAAATGTGGCAATAATGCACCTTAAAACCTCTAAGGGGATAACAATATGACCTTCAAAAAGTCACTCGTTCTCACGACCGCGCTGAGCGCTGTCGGGGC
>JBLHLO010000127.1:0-6582 GCA_047621105.1 Alphaproteobacteria bacterium | reverse complement strand
CAGTAACGCCAGCAATACCCTTGACTTTATCCGCGCGTTGCAACGGCGCGGCCCGGTCACCGCAATGACCGACCCCGTCGACGCCGGGGCCATCGCGCTGGTTCCGCCACAAGCAGGCGAACCGCGCCTGACGCTCAAACTGCTGCGCGCGGAGAAAGCCAATGCTGCCCGCCATTGGGTGCGCGGCCTAGATGCGCGTGGTCGCATTGTCATGCGTGAAGGAATCAACTTTACAGACGGCGCGACCAGCGCCGAAGCCGTGATCAATCTGCCGACCGAATTACGCAACCGGCTAGCACGCCTGGAAGTAGAAGATGTGAAAAGTGCCGGCGCCGTCGCGCTCATCGACGAACGCTATCGCCGCCGCCCGGTCGGTATTATCACCACGGCAGCCGACCGCGCCCAAGTACAACCGCTCTTAGCCGAGGTCTTCTATCTGGAACGCGCACTTGGCCCTTATGCCGAAGTCCGCAAGGGTACGGCTGTCGAATTACTGTCGCGGCCATTGGCCGTGCTGATCATTCCCGATGGGGCGGGCCTTGGCGACACTGTCCGTACCGCCATTGCCGCATGGATGGAAAAGGGTGGCACGGTGTTGCGTTTTGCAGGGCCCCGGCTCGGCCAAAACCCCGATACCTTGACACCGGTCCTCTTGCGGCGCGGCGACCGTACCCTGGGGGGCACCATGTCCTGGGCTAAGCCGGCACGTCTGGCGCCGTTTGAGGATGCCTCCCCCTTTGCTGGCCTCACCATCCCCAAAGACGTCATGGTCAAACGCCAAGTCCTGGCCCAACCGGCGCTCGACCTCCCGGCGCGGACATGGGCGCGACTCGCCGATGGTTCACCCCTAGTGACCGCAGTGACACGCGGACGCGGACGGATTATCCTGATTCACACGACGGCTAACACTGAATGGTCGAATTTAGCGCTGTCGGGTCTTTATGTCGGCATGCTGCGCCGGGTGATCAGCCTGAGCCAGGGCGTATCCGGCGCGCGCGCCGGGGCGTTACCGCCGGTGGCAACGCTTGACGGGTTCGGGCGTTTGGGTGATCCACCACCATCGGCACAGCCGCTGGTCGATGACGCAGCCCCCGCAAGCACCGCGTCTGTGCGCAATACCCAAACCCAGCAGACCGGGCCACAGGTGAGTGCGCGCAATCCACCTGGGCTCTATGGCAATGAATCGACGCGCATCGCACTGAACCTTGCCACCGACTGGAAGGCATTGCCGCCCATCGGACCATTGCCCCGCGGTGTTGAGCAACTGTCCCTGGCCCAACCCGGCGAGATGGATTTCAAGCCTTATGCCCTTGCCGCCGCACTGATCCTCCTGATCCTCGACATGTGGATCGGCCTCGTGCTGCGTGGGCTTGCACCAACATTCTGGTCCTCACGAAACGCCGACGACGCACCGCCGGGCGCTGCGACAGGTGCAACGACCGGCGCTGTCGCCCTCATCGCGGCTGCGATCACGGCGGCTTTGGCCTTCAACGCCCTGCCCGCGCACGCCCAGCAAACGCTCGGTGCGGCCGAACAACGCCGCGCCATTGAAGCCACCTTTGATACCCACCTCGCCTATGTGCTCACCGGCGATGCCCGGCTTGATACCGTCAGCCGCCAAGGACTGGAAGGGCTCAGCCTGATGCTGCGCACCCGCACATCGGTCGAACCCAAGGCGCCGCTCGCCGTCAATATTGAGCGCGACGACATCACCTTCTTTCCATTCCTCTACTGGCCGATCACCCCGGCCCAGCAGAGGCTCAGTCCGCAGGCCACCGAACGGTTGGCAAAATACCTCGCCACCGGCGGCATGATCCTGTTCGACACCCGCGATCAAGCGCTGAGTACCCTTTCCGAACCGGGCAGCGAAGGTGTCTCGGGACCGGGCGCGGTTAAGCTCCGCGAACTTCTGCGTGGGTTGTCGATCCCTTCCCTCACGCCGGTGCCCAAGGGCCATAACCTGACCAAATCTTTTTATCTGCTGAACGAATTTCCCGGACGCTGGACCGGCGGTGCGGTCTGGGTCGAACGGCGTAGCAGTTCCGCTAATGACGGCGTCAGTTCTGTGGTCATCGGTGCCAATGACTTCGCCGGCGCCTGGGCGATTGACGCCAATGGCCAGCCCGCCTTCCCGGTCGTGCCCGGTGGATCGCGGCAACGCGAAATGGCCTATCGCTTCGGTGTCAACGTGGTGATGTACGCGCTCACGGGTAATTACAAATCCGATCAGGTCCATGTGCCGGCGATCCTGGAAAGGCTGGGCCAATGAACGGCGCCACCTCCCTCGTGTTTGCGCCCTTGGTGCCGCTGTGGCTGCTCGGCGGGCTTGGCGGATTAGCCGCGATCTTGGTTGGCTTTGCCGCCTACAAGCGGGCCCGTGGCACTATCGTCCGCGCCACCGCCATTGCCGTGCTGGCCGGGCTGCTGGCCAACCCCGCCTTGAAAGAGGAACTGCGCGAACCGCTCAAAGACATCGCCGTCATGGTGGTCGACGAAAGCCCCTCACAAGCCATTAAGCCGCGCCCGTCCCAGACCGCGGCGACCATTAAGGCGCTCACTGAAAAACTCACCCGCAATAAGGATTTGGAACTGCGTGTGGTACGCGCCGGGGCCCCGGCACCCGCCGCCGCCGGCGCCACCTCGGGAACTGATACCGAACGCGCCGCGCCCCGGGATCGCGGTACACGCCTCTTTGAGGCCTTGGGCCGCACCCTTGGCGATATCCCGCCGCAACGTTTCGCCGGTGCCATCATGATCACCGACGGCCAAATTCACGACGCCCCCAAGCAGGCCCGTGACATGGGGCTGACAGGACCGCTGCATGGTATTCTCACCGGCACGCGCACCCTGCGTGACCGGCGCTTGATAATCGAACAAGCGGCAAATTACGGCATTGTCGGCGAAACTGCCGTGGTGACGCTGCGCATTCAGGAATCGGGCGGCGGCACCGGCCGGGCGCGCATCACCCTGGCGCGCGACGGCGGCGCAAAACGGGTCATGGATCTCGCCACCGGGTTTAGCCATACCATTGAGGTCGACGTTGCTCATGGCGGACCCAATGTTTATGAGGTCGAAGTTGAAGGCGCCGAAGGCGAACTGACCCTCGCCAATAATCGTGCCGCGGTGGTGGTCAATGGCGTGCGCGACCGGCTTCGGGTGCTTCTGGTTTCCGGCCTGCCCCATGCGGGCGAACGGGTGTGGCGCAATCTGTTGAAGGCGGACCCGTCGGTAGACTTGGTGCATTTCACCATTCTGCGTCCCCCTGAAAAACAAGACGGTACGCCGGTCAATGAATTGTCGTTGATCGCTTTCCCGACACGCGAATTGTTCGAAGAAAAGCTCGATGATTTTCACCTGATCATCTTCGACCGTTATCACCGGCGCGGTGTGCTGCCGGTCAATTACCTGAACAACATCGTTAAATACGTGAAAAATGGCGGCGCCATCTTGGAAGCCGGTGGCCCGGCATTGGCGACACCGCTCGGGTTGTTCCGCACGCCGTTGCGTGAAATTCTGCCGGTCGCACCCACCGGAAAAATGATCGAACGCCCCTTCAAGGCCAGCGTGACCGACACCGGCAAGCGCCATCCGGTCACGGCGCGTCTGCCCGGGTCAGTCAGCCCCGGCGATGATCCGACGCGCGAGCCAAGCTGGGGCCGTTGGTTCCGGTTGGTCGATGCCCAGGCGATACGCGGCCATGTGGTGATGAAAGGCGATGACAACAAACCGGTGCTGGCGCTCGACCGGGTCGGCAAAGGCCGCATCGCGCAATTGCTGACCGATCAGATCTGGCTCTGGGCGCGCGGCTTTGACGGAGGCGGACCCCAGGCCGAGCTGCTGCGCCGCACGGCCCATTGGCTGATGAAGGAACCGGAGCTGGAAGAAGACGATTTGCGCGCCGACATTCAGGGCACGCGCCTGACCGTCACCCGCCGCAGCCTGGAAAAGGATGAACGCCCGGTAAGCGTGCAAATGCCGTCCGGCACCACCCGTAACCTGCCGCTTACCGATCGCGGCGACGGCCGCACCACTGGCGCGCTCACCATCACCGAACCAGGCCTTTACCGGATTATCGATGCCCAGAAGAAAAAGACCGTCTTCGCCGCCGCCGGTACGCTCAACCCAATTGAATTCGCCGATGTGACGACCACCGGAAAAGTGCTGGCGCCGCTGTCAAAAGCGACCGGCGGGGCGGGCTTCTGGGTGGTCGACGGGTTGCCCGATATCCGCCGGCCGAAGCCCGGCCGGGCGATGTCGGGACGCGGCTGGCTGGGCCTGCGCGCCAATGGCGATTACATCGTACGCGGCATCAATGAGATCCCGCTGCTCCCTGCCCTGCTCGCCCTGATGCTCGCGCTCGGCGCGATGATCTGGGCCTGGCGGAGAGAAGGCAGCTAACGCGATTCCGACAGCCCTCTCGTTAGTACTTCAATTTGAAAAGAGCCATATCCGTTTATGACCAAAAGGGAATCAGTCACCGGGCCTTCGCTCCAGCCTGAACAGCAGGGCTGCAACCCGCGCGACCACCTAACGGGGGCAGGTCAGTACATGTCAGGTTTCCCTGATCGACCCGTTCTCATACTTCGATTTTCTCGTCGCCGTTCTTGAAATGGATTTGGTAAAGGTCGCGCCGTCGGTCGAGCCAGTTGTGCACGGATCCCCCGACCTTGCTCTGTCCGAGAAGTTCGAGGTCCAGGTCGTGGATCACCACCATTTCCACGTTGGGGGTGCATTCATCGGCGATGCCGTCGCGGGCAAAGGGAATGTCGGATGGGGTCAGGATGCAGGACTGGGCGTAATGGATATCCGCCGCCTCGACATTGGGCAGGTTGCCCGTTGCGCCGGACATCGCGACGTAGCAATGATTTTCGATGCAGCGCGCCTGTGCGCATGTTCTTACCCGAAGATGGGCCGAACGCATGTCGGTGTTATAGGGCACGAATAGGATTTGCGCGCCCTTCTCGACCGCCAGGCGGGCCAGTTCCGGAAACTCGACGTCATAGCAGATCATGATGGCGATTCGGCCGCTGTCCGTATCGAATACCTCGAGGGTGTTGCCCGGGCTCACGCCCCACCATTTGGCCTCGCTTGGTGTAATGTGAAGCTTATACTGCTTGCCGATCGTCCCATCTCGTCGGAACAGATAAGCCACGTTGTAAACGCGATTGTTCTCGGTCGTCAGGTGCGTACCGCCAATGATGTTAATGTTATACCTGATGGCGAGATCGGTGAATAAATCCAGATAATTGCCGGTGTAGCGATCCAGTTGGCGGGCGGCCATTTCGGGGCGCTTGGCGCGGGTCAGCGGCAGCAGTTGCGTCGTGATGAGTTCGGGGAACAGGACGAAATCACAGCGATAGTCCGACGCGGTATCGACAAAATATTCGCATTGCCGGGCAAAATCCTCGAACCGCGAGATCGTGCGCATCTGATATTGCACGACACAAAGGCGGACCTGGGTTTTGGGATCATCCGACGACGATTTCGGCGAATAATCGGGGTTGGACCATTCCATCAGCACGGCGTAACCCGCCGATTCGCGGTCGTCCGGTAGGTACCCGTTGACGACGCGTAGAATCTTGAATTCATTGGCGAGCTGGGCGTAAAGGACGGGATCCTTGATTTTCTTCGTCTTTACCGCGGCGACGTAATCCTCGGCGCTCATGGTCGCGGCATATTCGTGATAGCCGGGAATGCGCCCACCAATAATCATGCCGCGCAGGTTACGCCGGCGAACGATTTCCTTACGCGCCTCGTAGAGACGGCGCGCGAACTTGAGCCCCTGATATTCCCGCAGGATGCCGATGTCGATGCCGTAAAGGTAATCACCCTTTTCATCGTGGGTGCTGATCGAGCCCTGGCCGGTTATTTCCTTGTAATTATGGGCCGTCATGGCAACGTCGCCTTTGACAATCAGGCTGGCCGTCGAACCCACCAGACGTCCATCGATCTCGATCCCGAACTGCCCGGCAGGAAAAGTGCGAATCTGGCTAACAAACTGTTCCCGCGTCCACGGAGGAATATTGGGAAAAACTTCTTTCTGAATTTCGAGGACGGCCTCGAAATCGCTCTCGCACAGACGGCGTATGGCCACCTTGCGTTCATGCTTGCGAAGCGATCTGTCGGCCATTGATTCTCCTGTTTATCATCGGGGGGACTTTTACCGGCTGCAGGGTAGCACAAGTCAATATCCAGCACACAGCTCGCTCTTGGGGCGCCCCTGCTTGCAATTAGCTTATCTGCTTCGGATTGGAACATGACGGATGTCCGGAATCTGACAATGCCGTCTCATGAGCCAATTAAACACCGGCTTGAGCATGTCCACTTTTGACTGAGGCTGTTGAAAAACTCAGCCCAGAGTCTGTTTTTGGTGTCCGCTGTTTCTATTAGCAGATTTTTTCTCCCGCTTCCGATTGATACCGGGGCGGATTTTGCATTTGTGGCCTGTTCGGTTGTCATTTTTATGCACGGGTCAGGCCGTTACCGCTCTTGGTGGTGGTCTTGAGACGAGCTTGGCGAGGTGCTTGAGGTTCTGCACCGTTGTCGTCAGCAGGAACTCATCTCGGGCACCGGCAAGGCCAC
>JBLHLO010000126.1:0-6603 GCA_047621105.1 Alphaproteobacteria bacterium | reverse complement strand
CCTCCTTGAGGCGGTCGGTGCGCAACAAGCTACCGATCAACTCGGCACGGAACGGGGGATTCAGGGGGGCTGGGGACATGATTGGGCTCTCTTTTACGGATGCGTTAAAATGAAATGCGGCCTCGTCTTAACCGCCCGTGGGCGCCCAGGCAAGGGGCAGCGGGGTCTCGCGTTTGGGGGCGGGGAAAATCGCCGGTTCCCGGCAACCCTCGGCCGCGGCATCGGGCTCCAGGGCCGCATCCCAACGGTTGCCGATATAGCGGCAGCCGGTCACCTGATCAGCCGCTGGGGACACCAGCCACAGCGCGCAAGGCACCATAATATCGGCGGACATGCCCGCGCCCGGCAACCGCCCTGAACCAAACTTGGTATTGACCGAACCGCCCGGCCCCAGGGAATTGACGGTAACGCCCGTGCCAAAAAGATCTTCGGCCCAAACGATGGTCGCCGCATCCAGCGCCGCCTTGGACGGGCCATAAGGGCTGTTCAAGGCCCGGTGCATGGCATCGGAATTCTTCGAAATATTGAGGATACGCCCCCAGCCTGCAGTGATCATATGCGAGGTACAGGCGCGGGCCATCAAGAAGGGGCCGTTGACGTTGGTCGCGTTGACTTCGCAATAACCGGTGGGATCAGCCTCAAAAAATGGGACCCGGCGGTTGCCCTCGGTGCCGACATAGCGGCCCGACTTGCCCGCATTGTTGACCAGCACATGCAGCCCGCCGAAGGCTTTGATGGTTTCAGCCACGGCGCTTTGACAATCTGCCCAATCGCTGACATCGGAAAGAAGGCCGAGGCCCTTGCCGCCCGCAGCCTCTATGTCGGCAACCGTATCGTTCAGTTCAGCCTGGATCTCGGCGGCGCTCTCATCGGAGCCCGGCGCCGCGGTGATGGTGACGCCTGCAGCACCTGCGCGCGCAAAGGCGATGGCCAATTCGCGCCCCATGCCACGGCAGCCCCCTGTAATCAGTACAACACGCCCGTCAAGACCGCCTTCGGCCATTCTTGCCTCCCTTATTTAATCGGTGTGAAATTTACTTTGCTTAACGCGGCACCATGCCTTTTTCGGCAAGTTCTTTGAGCGCCTCATCGGTTTTTTCGAAAGGCCCCGCCCCCATGCCGTCCAGCACGTGATCGGCCTTGGTAAACTGGATGCCCGCATAGGGGATGACCTCAATACGGTTGCCCCAGGGATCACGGAAGTTAAGACGTTCGCCAATCAGTTCGACGCCCATCGCGACAAGCTTGTCCTTAAGCCCTTCCCGGTCGTCGACCACTAGCCCGAAATGGCGTGCCCCATCGGCTTCCTGGGTGCGGCCCAGGCGTAGCTGCATGAACTGGTCACCCATATCGATGAAGGCATTATGTTCATTACGCCCGCGCAAGGTGAAATCAAACAGCTGCCCGTAGAAATCGAGCGCGGCGGCAAGGTCACCCACCTCCAACACCACATGATTGATGCCAAGCACGCGGGGCTTATGCCCGCCCAAGCGTGTGGCTGGATGATCGGTCATGACGATTCTCCCATATTTGGAGCTATTATAACGCAGCTCGGGCCGAATGACACCCACCGGCACCCCCGCAAGGACCCGTTGTTAAAGGCGATCCGCACGCGTACCAGTACGGCGGCGTTCACTAACCGCCGTTCGCGGCTTTCGCATCCTGAATGGCGCGCCACACCCGCGCACCGCATGAGCATCGGCAGAATGAACCAGCATAATTGACATAATCCCGTCCCGGGACCGGGTTTTTCCCCGTCAGGGCAGCATCATCTCATTAAGGGCCCTCGTCGGGACGTAACTTCAGATATAGGATGCGCCATGTTTCGCATCCGCCAAGTTCATGACCCCGCCACTGCCCAAGATCATATGGCCATCTCCCAAGTGGTCCGTATGTATCAAGACGCGTTTTCCTACTATCCGCAATACGCGGAAAAAATAGCGGAAATGCTCAAGTTCCGCGGGGAGTATGATTTCGAACCCGTGGTGCTGGTGGCCGAAGGATCTAAGGGCCGCACACTTGGTTTTACGCTGTCATTCCTGTTTCCCGAGTTGCGTCTTGCCTATCTCGATTACATCGTCAGCGATCCCAAGCGGCCGAGCCGCGGCTACGGTACGGCGCTATATGAAGCGACCGAAGAATTCCTTCTAGAAAAACGATACCGTGGCCTGTTGATGGACGTGCCGCCGGACGAGGAACATCTTCTTAAGGAAAAAAAGCGCTTGGGCGTTAATAAGCGGCGAATGGCGCTTTATGAACGGCTGGGCGCACGCCCGATCATCAACACGCTTTACGATACCATTCCAACCAAGGCCAATGCCGGCTATCTCACGTTCCTCCTTTATGATGATCTGGAAACGGGTCGTCCGCTCACCGCCAAGCTGTTACGCACCTTCATTCCGAGGCTCTTGGCCATCAAAGGCAACATGAAGGCGGACGCCCCGAAGGTCGAAAAAATTGTCGCCTCCATCAAGGATGACCCCGTGCGTTTGCGCGCACCACGCTACCTGATATCCCGGCCACAGCCAGGGACGTTGCAATCGGGACGAACGATTCACCTGGTCTCCACAGGAGACGCACATCAGATTCATCACTTAAAAGAACGCGGCTATGTCGAACGCCCAGCGCGAATCACTTTCATCAGGCGGGGCCTGCTGCCCTTTACGGTAGAAGAACACAAACCCCAGAAATTCGGCCGTAAGCACATCCTAGCCGTACATCACAAGGACTTGTTCCGCTTCATATCACGGAGTGAGACGGAGATGAAACCCGGTCAACACATCTATCCCAACGTCTTCCCGATCCGCCGTCCTGACCGAATCCCGAAGTCTTGGGACATGCAGGCGGGTTACTTTTGCATCGATACCTTTACCCCGGTGACTCACAATACATATCAGGCAGCCCGCGGCGCGGTCGATGCAGCTCTGACGGGAGCGGAACTCGTCGCCAAGGGCGCCGACCTTGTCTATGCCCTTGGTCGTCCACCTGGACACCATGCGGAGCGCGGGGTCTTCGGTGGCTTTTGCTATTTCAATAATGCCGCCATTGCCGCCCATTATCTTTCCCGTCATGGCCGCGTCGCTTTTCTCGACATCGACCACCATCATGGCAATGGCTCCCAGGATATTTTTTACGAACGCGACGATGTCTATTTCATCTCCATTCACGGGCACCCGCGCTCGGCCTATCCATATTTTGCGGGCTATGCCGACGAACGAGGGGCAGCCAAGGGCAAAGGTTTCAACCGCAATTTTCCACTATTTCCAGGTGCCGACATCGCTGAATACACCGAAACGCTGACCCGGGCGCTGCGCCTATTTGCGCGCTTCAAACCCGATTATCTTGTCGTCTCACTGGGCTTCGATATCATGAGCGGTGACCCAACCGGCTCCTTTAACATAAAGGAACGCGGCATGCGCCGGATCGGTGCCATGCTGAAGGAAACGGGCTGGCCGACCCTCGTGGTGCAGGAAGGCGGTTACGCACTCAGGAACCTCCGCACCGGCGCCACCGAATTCTTTCGTGGTCTCACCTGATAGGCTCATCCACGTCCGAAACCAAAGGGCGCTCATCATCAATCCGGCGTTCTATATAAAGGGACCTCCCCACGCGAGCGGCGTTCACTAACCGCCGTTTGCTGCCTTTGCCGCATGGATAGCATGCCACACCCGTTGCGGCGTCGCCGGCATGCCGAGGTTCCGCACGCCGAGCGGCTCCAACGCATCATTGACCGCATTCATCACCGCGGCCAATGACCCAACCGTGCCCCCCTCGCCCGCACCCTTGACGCCCAAGGGGTTAAGCTTGGTCGGCACCGGATGGCTCTCGGTATCGACATTGCAGATATCCGTAGCGCGCGGCATGGTGTAATCCATAAACGACCCGGTCATGACCTGGCCGGATTCGGAATCATAGACGATTTGTTCCATCAATGCCTGGCCCGCGCCCTGGGCAATGCCGCCGATGGCCTGCGCCTGAACGCCTTTCGGATTAAGCTCCACGCCAACATCATGCACTGCGGTATATCGGACGAGTTGGCTGACGCCAGTCTCGGGATCAATCTCAATCTCACAGACATGGAAGGTGTTGGGAATATTGGTTGTCGTCGATGTCCAAGCCGCGGTTTCAAACAGGCCGAACTCCATCCCTTCGGGCAATGCCTTGGGATTGAATGCCGTCCGCGCGACTTCATCAATCGTCACCGTGCGGTTGGTGCCCTTGGCGGCAAAGGTGCCGTCTTCGAAACTCACTTCCTCGGGATCTACTTCCATCATATGGGCGGCAATCAACCGGGCCTTTTCGCGGGTCTTTTCCGCCGCCTTGAATACCGTCGTACCGCACAGCGTCGCTGTCCGCGCCGCACCGGTGCCCGAGCCCCAGGCCAGCTGAGAGGTATCACCTTCAACGACGCGAATCTTTTCGGCATCAAGCCCCAGAACATCCGACACGATTTGGGTGTAAATGGTCGCATGGCTCTGGCCGCCTGCCGTCGACGCCGCCAATACGGTCACCGTGCCGCCCGGATCAAAGCGCAATTCCGCCGTTTCCGGCGCCGGACTACCCGAAGGATCGACGCTGGACGACACGCCAACGCCGAGTAGCATGCCCCGCGATGCGGCCTCTTCCTTGCGCTTAGCCAAGCCGGCGTAATCGGCCCGTTCCAGGCATTTATCCATCACAATTTCAAACTCGCCGCAGTCATAAGACTGGCCATTGGGCAGTTTGACCGGCATGTCTTCGGGCGGGATGTAATTGCGGCGACGAATTTCAGTCGGATCCATGCCGATCTCACGCGCCGCCATGTCAATCAACCGTTCCATGACATAGGTGCCGGGCGTGCCCGAAGGGCCACGGTAATTGGCCATAGGCACGGTATTGGTCATGACCGCGCTGGAATGGCCGTGCACCGCCGGCACGTGATAGGTGCCGCAGAGCGATGCGGCAATACCGTTAGGTGTGCCGAAGCCGGTCATCGATAAGTAGGCGCCGATATTGGCCTTGGCATCGACACGCATGGCGCGGAACTTACCGTCTTCGTCAAAAGCAAGTTCGGCATCCACGATGACGTCACGCGCCTGGTCATCGGCGATGTGCGCCTCGCTCCGCTCACAGGTCCATTTGACCGGGCGGCCGATCCGCTTCGCCGCCCAAGCCGCCAAGGGCACTTCAGGATAAAGCCCGCCCTTCATGCCGAATGATCCACCAACGTCACCGGCGATCACCGTCATCTGGGTTTCGGGAATTTTGAACACCCCCTTGGTCATCATGGTACGCCAGACAAAGGGCCGCTGTTGGCAGGCATGAACCGTATAATGGTCACGGCCCGGATCATATTCGGCAACCACCGAACGGGGCTCCATGGTATTCGCCGTCACCCGGCTCACGTTGAAGGTATCGCGCACCACATGCGGCGCGGCTTTTAGGGCCGCCTCAGTAGCTTCAGCATCGCCTCTTTCGCTGACGAAGGCCTCGTTCAAAGCGCAGTCTTCCCAAAGCAACGGCGCATCTGGCATGTTGGATGTTACCGGATTGAGTTGCACCGGCAGCGGCACATAATCGACCTCAATCATTTCTGCCGCGTCCTTGGCTTCATTTACCGATTCGGCAATAACCATGGCGACGATCTGACCAACATGGCGTACCCGATCGCGGGTAATGCCTGGGCGCTGAGGACGATAACCGGGCGAACCATCACGCCGCTTGGGCGGCGCATTGCCGGGCACATTACCGAGCCCGGCAGCGGCATAATCTTCACCGATCAATACAGCCACAACACCAGGCATATCTTCTGCCGCCGAGGTATCGATGCGGGCGATATCGGCATGGGCATGGGGTGAACGCAGGAACGCCGCATGAGCCAGATGGGGAATCTGAATATCGTCAGTATAGCGACCCCGGCCGGTGATCAGGCGCGGCGCCTCAACCTGGTTGACCGGCTGGCTGATGGAATAACGGACCATGGTTTCGACTTCCCCCTTTTAGGCGCCGCCCGAGGCCACGCGCTTTTTATAATCGGCTGATTTTACCCTGCCCACCCGGAACGGCAAAGGGGGGATAGAGTCTAAAGATTTGCGAGGGTGGTCTTTAGCCGGGGTGCTGCAAAATCGGTGAAAGCACGGACCTTTGGGGCGATGAGGCGGCTTTGCGGATAAATGATCTGGACAGGGACGGGCGGAGGGGAAAATGCCTCAAGAACCGGCACCAGCCGCCCAGCCTTGATATCCTTGGCCACCATATAGGAAAGGGCGACGGTAATCCCCTCACCCGCCAGGGCCCCCGCGATCGCCGTAGCCGCGTCATTAACCTCCAACCGCGGGGAGAGCTTGAGGTGTTTGTTTTGGCCATTTTGGACGTAATACCATTCCCGGTTCGCCATCAGCCCGGTAAAGGCGATGAACGCATGATGTTTGAGGTCCTGTGGGGTCGCAAGCTTTGCCGAGCGGGCAAGATAGCCCGGTTGCGCCACCAGGATACGCCGCACTTCACCGACACGGCGTGCCACTAAGCTTGAATCCGGCAGTGCCCCGATACGCACCCCAACGTCGAGCCCCTCCTCAACCAGGTCAACAACCCTATCAAGGAGCATGACCGATAGGGTGATCG
>JBLHLO010000125.1:0-6607 GCA_047621105.1 Alphaproteobacteria bacterium | reverse complement strand
GATGGCGGCGGCAATGGTTCGGTTGGCGCTGCCTTTTGCCGGCGCCGGGATTTGCACCGTCAAGGTTCCCGCGAGCCCCTTATCCCAACGTTCGACGGCCCCAGACAGGCTCATCATGCCGGCCAGTGCGATCCCCGCCAGAAAGACAATCATCGCCAGCAGCCACGGCAGATAGCGCCGTGCCGGGTCGACGTTGAGTGCAAGGTCGCGGGATTCCCAGAACATCACGCCGGCCTTTCCGGTGCCGCCCAGCGCGGGGCCGGCGGGGTTTCGCTATCATCGAACGGGCCGGTCAATTCGCCTTCCGAGAGATGCAAACGCGGGTGGTCCGCACTACGGATCAGGTTTTGGTTATGGGTGGCGATCAATACTGTGGTGCCAAGCCGGTTGAGTTCCTCAAACAGGCGCAGCAGCCTGAGGGCGATGGAATCATCCACATTGCCAGTCGGTTCGTCGGCCAGCAGAATTTGCGGCCGGGTGATGACCGCACGGGAAATGGCGACGCGTTGCTTCTGGCCGCCTGAAAGCGTCGGTGGTAGCGCATCCATGCAATCGTCGAGCCCGACCCAGCCCAGTAATTCACGGGCATGGGTGCGGATTTCGGCACGTTTGGTGCCCGCGACGCGCAGCGGCAGGGCGACATTATCAAGCACACTTAGATGATCAATCAGCCGGAAATCTTGAAACACCACGCCAATACGCCGACGGATGGCGGGCAAGGCAGCGCGCGGCAGCGTAGCAATATCGGCATCGAACAAGGTCACCAGCCCGCGCGACGGCCTGTAGGCTAAGTAGATCAGCTTCAGCAGCGATGATTTCCCCGCGCCCGAGGCACCGGACAGGAAATGGAACGATCCCGGCGCGAGATGGAAGTTCACATCACGAAGAACTTCGGGCCCGAGGCCGTAACGCATGCCGACATTTTGGAAACGGACCACTTTTTGTCCCGTCTGAGCCAAGGGTTATGCAATCACTGCCGTGCCAGTTTATACACGGAAGGCACGAAATCGGTACGAAAAGGCAATATTATGTTTGCCCCTACCGAGGCCGTAAAATGGCCATATTCACCCTCGATTTTAGCGTATGGATGTGGCTGTCCAAGGGCTTATATGGCAATGGCCCGGTGGGGGCTGGTGACTTGCGCTGGCCCGGACTTGCGCTTATAAAAAATTTCCCCCGAAAATGGCTGGAAAAAAGAATGATTGTTACATGTCCGTCCTGCTCGACCCGGTACAAGCTGGATCCCGCGCAATTCGGACCGGAGGGGCGCCGCGTACGCTGCACCAGTTGTGCCCATGTTTGGACCCAGCTGCCGGCGGATAATCTGCCCATGCTAGTAACGTCTGATGCGCCAGCGAACGTGCCGGCGCCGGAAGCGCCGGCAATGGCCGGGATATTGGGCCAAGGGGCCCCGGATTCGGGACAGGATTCAGGCCGGGATTCAGCTATGGCGCCTCGTCGATCACCGCCGCCGCCCCAGCGGCGCAGTAGTCGTGCCGGATGGTTGGTGCTGATCTTGATCGTTGTTGCCGTGATGGTGGCGGGTGCGCTGGCGCGTGAAGCGGTGGTTCGGGCTTGGCCGCCGGCAGAGAAACTTTATGCAACCTTAGGATTTACACCGGCCAAGCCGGGCGAAGGACTTAAGATTAAGGTTGCTGATCATCGCCGCGACGTCGAAGGAAAAACGCCTGTGCTGATCGTTAAAGGCGACGTTACCAATACCTCTGATGGAGTGCGTGATGTGCCGCGCCTCAAAGCGTCCTTGCGTAATGCTGCGGGCACCGAATTGGTGAACTGGACCTTTGCTACGGCGCAAGCCCGCTTGTTGCCGGGTGAAACCGCGCCGTTTATTACCCGGATTGAAAATCCTTCCGCTGAGGCGGCAGCGCTCAATATTGATTTTGTCGTGGGCGGTCGTTAGGCATGGCCCGGATTCTGGTCGTCGAGGATGAGCGTGCGGTCAGGGAATTTGTGCGTCGCGCGTTGGTCCATCATGGTCATGACATAACCCTGGCTGAAGATGGGCTCGATGCGCTGAATGTATTGAGCAAGAATGAATTCGATCTACTGCTCACCGATATTGTCATGCCGGGCATGGACGGGATTGCCCTGGCTTTGAAGGTAGCACGTGATAAACCCGACCTTAAAATTTTGCTGATGTCTGGGTTTTCGGCCGAACGTCAGCGTGCGCATAACCTAGGGGTGCTTATCCACCGGGTGATCGTGAAGCCGTTCACCCTGCGTGATATCTGTGAATCCGTGGATGACACTTTGGCCGGCAAGGTGTGGCCGACTGACTAGGCACCGTTAGAAACGGCGCAGCAGTCTTTCCAGATAATCCATTTCCACCGACGGGCGATCCAATTCGCCGGCCCGGCGGCGAAGTTCTTCGAGGATTTCGCGGGCACGCTGAGTATCGGATTCGTCGGGGATTGTCACATCGTCGGAAGCCGAATTGCCGGCGTTGGGTAGGGGCCGACCGAGCGGATCAAGTAACTGTGGGATGCGCCCCGCGCGCTGACGGCCGCCGCGTCCCTGGCCGCGTCCCCGGCCTTGACCAAAGCGGCGCATTAATTGTTGCATCATGGCGCCGGCGCCCTTTTGCATTTCTTCAAGCGCACGGCCTTGCGGCGGCACGGCTTCTCCGGGCTTGTTTTTGTCGAGTTCGCGCAGTGCCTCGCGCATGGCTAATTCGGCGTCGCCCAGGGATTTTGGTATTTTGCCCATCATCTCGCCAAAGCGGCGGAGCAGATCCTGTAATTGCTTTTGCAGGTCACCCTGGCGCTGGGCTTCCCCTTTGCTGCCAGGCTTGCCGTTCTGCATCCCTTCCTGGGATCGGCGGTGGGTGTCGTCCATCAGTTCCTGCTGGCGTTTCATCATGTCCCGCAGTTCGCGCAGCATCTTCCAGGCCTTTTGGTTGCCCTGGCCATTGCGGCCTTGGGCAAAACGCCCGTTCTTCAAATTCTCCAGCATCTGACGCAGCATCGACAGCATTTGACGGGCGGCATCGAGGTTGCCGGTCATGGCTAATTCGCGGGCACGGTCCAACATCCGCTGAAGATCGCGGCTCGACAGTGACCGCTGATTAGGATCGAACGGCTGGGCCGAGCGCGGCATGTTTTCCATGCCCTTCATCATTTCCTTCAGGAACGCGGCCATGGCCTTTTCGAGTTCCCGCATCAGTTTTTGAATCTCGGCCATATCTTTGCGATTAAGCGCCTCCATCAGCTTCTTTTGAAGCTCACGCATGCGCTTTTCAGCTAATGATAGCTGGCCATCCTCAAGCCTGAGCGCGGTATCCCAGAGGGTACTTTGCACACCGTCCAGCACGGCTAGTCCCGGTTCATTCTTGAGCCGGTTGATCACGCTTCGAATGGCGAGGAAGACCACGGTGTCATTGTTGAACGAACCGGGGATAGTGCCGATGTTGATCAGGTCGTCCACAACGTCGTCGCGGGCATCGGGGTTGAAGGTCAGTTTCTTGCGTAGCAGGACCAACGCGCGTGCGACCGGGTGACGAAAGCGGCGTTCGGGCAAGGTGATGGTAATGGGGTCGGTAACGCCCGGCTGGTTGGCGCCGTCCCGGGCGACCACCTGGATCACGACTTCGGTGCCGGCCCAGGGGTGGGCGGTCAGGTCGTGGTAGCTGGTTTCCTTGATCGCTTTGACGCCGGATCCGGGCAGCGGCAGATCAAGCATATGGGGCGCATTGAGCTTGGCGAGCACAGCTTCTTCGTTCTCATCCTCGTCGGTATCGACGTCGATAAGAGCGCGGCGAATATACAGCTTGGCTTTGTGGAAGCCGTAATCGTCTTCGCCCTCGATACCGATGCGCACAGCGCCACGGTTTGAGATCGCGGGATCATCGGTGAAGCGAATTTCAGGGGTTTGGTCGGGCCGGATGCGTGTCGGCCAGCTGGCGACGCGACCGGCACCTTGGTGGATGACCAGTTGATCCGCGTCTTTCGGAAGGCCGACCTGGGTGGTGGCTTTCCATGTGCCGTCGGCAACCGGTTTGAACGCAGCAGTGAGATCACCCAGGGTCAGCGACGGGGTGCCCCAACCGCCCGATAATTGGACCAAGATGGTTGAGCCTTCAGGCACGCTCACTGTGGTTTTGGCCTTGGGGAGGGCACCGATGGCAGGGGTCTTAGAGGCCGTGTTCCCATCTTTGTTTTGGGCGTTGGGTGTGCCTCCGGCAGCGGCCAGCACAAGTTTGTCGCTGGGGGCTTCTTTGCCGGCAGATAGGAAGATCGGGGCAAGCCCTGTATAGGCGGGCGGGGTGATCCAAACATCGACTGCCGCGGGGCCCTTGAAGCCGACGCCGACGCCAGGGGCGAGCGCGCGGGCGATACGGTTGAGCCCGTCACCCCAGGAAATGACAAGGCCAATGACTAATATGACAAGTAATGCCCCTCGGAACGCCCTTGGATCAAGGCGGGCTAAACCCGGTGCGGGGATGCCGATCCGGAGCGCCTTGATGCGTTCCAACATGCGTTGACGGTGCAGCCGCCACAGGGCAGCGCTTTCAGGATCGGTGTGTCCGCCCGCCAATTGGTCGCGTGCCAGGGTCAGCGGCCGGTGGGTGAGGTCGCTCGCCTTTTCGATGCGCCGTTGTGCGGGGGGAATGCCGGGGAAACGGAGCGGCCGAAGGCCGCGCCACAGGGCATGGCCAACGCCGCCTAAGAAAGCGGCGAGTACAATGCCATGCAACCATATGGGCAGTTCAGGCAGAATATCGAACAGGGCCAGCGCGATGAAGGCGCCGCCAAGCCCCAGGGCCGGCCAGAGGGCAGGCCAGGTATGTTCCCAGGCGAGCGCGAAACGGGCGAGCCACAGTTTGCGGCCAAGATGCAATTGCGCAAGATCGGGCGTGTCGGCAGAATCATTTGAGCTAGGGGAATTGCGATCGTCGCTCATGCCACGTACATCACCTTCTTATGCACGGCCTTTGCACGCCTTAAAGGCGGGCCGTGCGGTCCAATCCCTCCCCCCGAAGGGTCCGGGCGCCTTCGCCCGTGACTTTCAAAACCCGGATGATCAGCGTGGGGCTAACCAGTCCGGTAATCTATCCTGCCCCAAAAGTTGTTCTATCGTCTGGCGGGGCCGGATTACGGCGAAAGCCGCGTCCTTGACCAGAACTTCCGGAGCCAGGGGCCGACTATTGTATGTCGAAGACATTACCGCGCCGTAAGCACCCACCGACCTGATCGCCAGAAGTTCCCCAGATTGTAGCACGGGGAGCGTACGATCCCGCGCGAAAATATCGCCGGTCTCGCAGACCGGTCCGACCACATCGACCACGGTTTCCGGCCCTCCCGGGGCAGGTTCGACGACGGGCACAATGGTGTGCCAGGCTTCATAAAGGGTCGGGCGGATGAGGTCGTTCATGCCCGCGTCCAGCACCACGAAAGTCTTGGAATCCCCGGGTTTTACGAACAGGACGCGGGTCAGCAAGATGCCCGCATTAGCGGCGATCAGGCGGCCCGGTTCGAGCACCAGTTCGAGGCCGAGGGCGCCAACCGTTTCCTTGACCATGGCGGCATAGGCCGCCGGTGTGGGCGGGACCTCGTCTTTATACGGCACGCCGAGCCCACCACCGAGATCGAGGCGGCGGATATTGTGCCCTGCGGCGCGCAGGGCCGTTACCAGTTCCCCGACCAAGGTGAAGGCGTCACGGAAGGGCGCGAGATCGGTCAATTGCGAACCGATATGCACAGCCACGCCCACGACGTCGATTCCGGGGAGCTTCGCGGCCCGAGCATAAATGTCGGGGGCGCGGTCGATGTCGATGCCGAATTTGTTTTCCTTGCGCCCGGTGGTGATTTTTTCGTGAGTCTGCGCATCGACGTCGGGGTTGACGCGCAGCGCAATCGGGGCGCGCGTGTTTAGGCTTGTCGCTATTGCGGAGATAAGGTCGAGTTCGGGTTCAGATTCAACATTGATCTGACCGATTCCTTCCTTGAGCGCGAGCGCGATTTCTTGGCGCGATTTGCCGACCCCTGAAAAAACCATGCGGTTGGGCGTAATGCCGGCTGCCAGGGCCCGGCGCATCTCACCTTCTGACAGGACATCGGCGCCCGCGCCTTCATCGGCCAATACGCGAATCACCGCTTGGTTCGAATTGGCCTTGACCGCGAAGCAGATAGCGGCATTTTGTCCGGCGAAAGCATCGGCGAAGGTGCGGTAATGATGGATCAGGGTCGATTGCGAATAGACGTAGGCAGGCGTGCCCAGTTCTTCCGCAATGCGGTCAAGCGAGACACCCTCGGCGTGAAGCTTGCCGTTTAGGTAGTTAAAATGATCCATGGATTGTTAACCGCTGTTGATGCGCGCATTAAAGCGGCCGATAAGTCGAAGGATCCGGATAATTGCGCGGATATTCGTCCTTTTGTCCGGGCAGCGGCTCGGGGGCGCCACGTTTGCCGCAGGCCGAAAGCGTGCCCATAAGCGCTGTCGCCAGTGCCAGTGCCAATACGGCATGGGTAAGGCGCTGCATCCGGTGCATCCGACTTTGCCGATGAATTGCCGCTGTCATGGTTGTCATAGAACGACTATAGCGCCTTTCAGCGCTTTTTGCGCCTAGCAGGTTTGCTTTTGCGCGCTG
>JBLHLO010000124.1:0-6619 GCA_047621105.1 Alphaproteobacteria bacterium | reverse complement strand
CACTCATGCCCTTACCCTTCAGACGAAACTGATGGCCCGATTGCGTGCCCTCAGGCACGGTCACTCGCGCCCGGCCACCCTCCACGGTCGGCACCTCAATGACCCCGCCCAAAGACGCCTTGGTCATGGCAATCGGTACGCGCATATAGATATTGGAGCCGTCACGTTGAAAATATTTATGCGGCTTAACCGTGAGAAAAATATAAAGATCGCCTGCTGGGCCGCTGCGCAAACCAGCTTCACCCTCGCCCGTAAGGCGGATACGGGTGCCATCTTCGACACCGGCCGGGATCGATACCGCCAGCGTCTTTTCTTTATTCACCCGGCCTGCTCCTCGGCACGTGGTGCAAGGTTTATCAATCACCTGACCCTGGCCCTGACAGGACACACAGGTCCGTTCGATGGTAAAAAATCCCTGCTGGGCACGCACCCGGCCGTGACCTTTGCAGGTTGAACAGGTGGTGGGTTTTGAGCCCTTGGCCGCACCCGTGCCTGAACAGGTGTCGCAGGGTGCTGCCGTCGGCACGCGTACGGTCGCTTGCTTGCCGGCGAAGGCTTCTTCCAGGGTGATATCCATATTATAGCGAAGATCAGCACCGCGCGTCTGAGACGCACCGCCCCCACCGCCGCCACGCCGGCCGGGAAAATCACCAAACATTTCATCAAAAATATCGGCAAAGCCACCGCCAAAACCGAATCCACCTTCACCGCCCGAAGGAGCACCCGCCGCTGCCCCATCGAAAGCAGCATGGCCAAAACGGTCGTAAGCGGCACGTTTTTCTTCGTCTTTGAGAACGTCGTAAGCTTCGCCGATTTCCTTGAACTTCTGTTCAGCGTCCTTGTCCCCGGCATTGCGGTCAGGATGGTATTTCATCGCAAGCGTGCGATACGCCTTCTTAAGCGCCGCCGCATCCGCAGACCGGTCGACCCCAAGGGTTTCGTAAAAATCCTGCTTAGCCATAATGTATCCCGACCGCTCCCCCGAGGTGTTTCAGCGCAGGCGGCTACGGCCCGCGCTGAAACTTGTCTTTTAAACCCTGCTGTTACTCGGCGGGGTTCTTTTTATTGTCGTCCACTTCCTCGAAGTCGGCATCAACCACTTTGTCGTCGGACGAATTTTGCGCCCCATCGGCCCCGCCGTCACTGCCCTCAGCAGCCCCCTCGGCGGCACTGGCTTCGGCCTCCTGGCTCGCCTTATAGATAGCTTCACCGAGCTTCATGGATGCCTCGGCCAAGGCTTCGATCTTCTTGGTGATCCCTTCCTCGTTTTCGCCCTCGGCGTCCCCGGCGAGTTCAGTTTTGAGGTCGCTGATCGCATCTTCGATCGCTTTCTTTTCCTCCTCAGAAACCTTATCGCCATGTTCACTCAGGGATTTTTCGGTTGAGTGGATCAAGGTTTCAGCCTGATTGTGACGTTCCACCATGCCCCGGCGCTTCTTGTCCTCTTCGGCATGGTCTTCGGCGTCCTTCACCATGCGATCGATTTCGTCATCGTTGAGACCGCCCGATGCCTGGATACGGATTTGCTGTTCCTTGGCAGTCGCCTTGTCCTTAGCCGACACGTTGACAATGCCATTGGCATCAATATCGAAGGCCACCTCGATCTGCGGCATACCACGCGGTGCCGTCGGCAAGCCAACCAGGTCAAACTGGCCCAGTAGTTTGTTGTCCGACGCCATTTCGCGTTCGCCCTGGAACACGCGGATGGTCACCGCTGTTTGGTTATCCTCCGCCGTGGAAAACACCTGTGACTTTTTGGTCGGGATCGTTGTATTGCGATCAATCAGTCGGGTGAATACACCGCCTAGGGTTTCGATCCCAAGCGACAGCGGCGTCACGTCGAGAAGCAACACATCCTTCACATCGCCCTGCAGCACGCCGGCCTGAATAGCAGCGCCGATGGCGACAACTTCATCGGGATTGACACCCTTGTGCGGTTCGCGTCCGAAGAAGGTTTTAACCGTTTCCATGATCTTGGGCATGCGGGTCATACCACCGACCAAGATCACTTCATCTATTTCCGAGGCCTTGAGGCCGGCGTCTTTGAGCGCGGCCCTGCACGGCCCGACGGTGCGCTGCACCAACTCATCCACCAGGGCTTCAAGCTTGGCGCGGGTCAGCTTGATATTTAGATGCTTCGGTCCAGCTTGGTCGGCCGTGATGAAGGGCAGATTGATTTCCGTCTGCAGGGACGCGGACAATTCGATCTTCGCTTTTTCAGCCGCTTCCTTCAGGCGCTGTAGCGCGAGTTTGTCCTGACGCAGGTCGATGCCCTGTTCCTTCTTAAATTCATCGGCAAGGTAATCGATAATCCGCGAATCAAAATCTTCACCGCCGAGGAACGTGTCGCCATTGGTCGATTTCACTTCAAACACACCGTCACCGATTTCCAGGACGGAGATATCGAACGTGCCGCCACCCAAGTCATAAACCACGATGGTGCCGGAATTCTTTTTGTCGAGGCCATAGGCAAGCGCGGCCGCCGTCGGCTCGTTAATGATGCGCAGCACTTCAAGGCCGGCGATCTTACCCGCGTCCTTGGTGGCTTGGCGCTGGGCGTCGTTAAAATATGCGGGCACGGTAATGACCGCTTGGTCAACCGTCTCCCCCAGAAAGCTTTCGGCGGTCTCTTTCATCTTTTGCAGGATGAAAGCAGAAATCTGACTGGGTGAATATTTCTCGCCGCGCGCTTCGATCCAAGCATCGCCGGACGGTGAATTGACGATGGAATAGGGCACCATGCCCCGATCCTTTTCGGTCATCGGATCATCAAAGGCGCGGCCGATGAGGCGCTTGATGGCGAACAGCGTCGCTTCTGGATTTGTCACCCCCTGGCGCTTGGCCGCCTGGCCAACCAGCCGTTCGCCGCCTTCGGTGAACGCGACCATGGAGGGCGTGGTCCGTGCGCCCTCGGCATTTTCAATAACTTTGGCTTCCTTGCCATCCATGACCGCGACACACGAATTAGTGGTGCCAAGATCAATACCAATAACTTTACCCATTGAACGTATTCCTTCTTTTCAGCCCGCCCGGCGGGCCCAAGCGGCGCCCTCAAGGCTTCTAATGTCGGCGTGACGCGGGGAGCATTCCCCCGTGATGATTGCTGAACCGTATATAGGGAGGGAAAAAACGCCCTACAACCCGGTCAGGGCCCTGAAATTGCAGAAAAATCCTCAAATATGGCCCAATTTGGAGAAATTTGGGCCCAATGAGCTAACCCCTCTGGCCCCCGTTGTTCCCGGTTCCCTCATCATTACCGCCACTTTCGGGGGTGCCTTGCGGCGGATTGGCGAGGTCCTCATTGGCAATGGGCGCGTGAACCGTAACCGTCGGGGACGGCACGTCGGCGCCGGCCTTGGGCCCACCTTTGGCGACGGCCACCAGCGCTGGGCGCAATAGGCGGCCATTCAGCACGTAACCCGCCTGCATAACCTGGACGATTGAGCCGGCGGGCTTGGTGGCATCTTCCATTTCCAGCATCGACTGATGCAGGTTGTGATCGAATGGCTCATCCAACGGCACGATCTTTTCGATACCGTGCCGTTCTAGGGTCGCCAGCATTTCCCGTTCGGTCAATTCCATCCCCGCAGCGAGTGTTTCCAGTGCGGGGTTGGCCTGACGCTCCTCAGCCGTCACGCTCTCGAGCCCCCGGCGTAAATTATCCACCACCGTCAGGCAATCGCGAGCAAACGCGGTAATCGCATATTTGGAAACATCCTGGCGCTCCTTTTCAGCACGCCGCCGGAAATTTTCAAGCTCCGCCAAGGTCCGCAGCATTTTGTCCTTATGCTCGGCCGCTTCAGCCTGAGCTTCGGCCAAAGGATCAAGGGCGGTGGCAGCAGTATTCGACGCGCCATCCGGCAGACCATTCGATACATTTTCGGCGGGCTGTTCAGCGCCGGGCGACATCGTGTCGTCAGGCTTTTCAGACTCTGCGTTCATGGATATTTCCTTACGGGAGAAAGGGCTTGGCTTACAGGAAATAGGGCAGGGACGTCAACCAATCAGGCGGCTTATGACCCGCGACGTATAATCCACCATGGGCACAATGCGCGCATAGTTCATACGCGTCGGCCCAATGACGCCGATGGCCCCAACGATGTTTTCTGACGAATCAGCGAAGGGCGCGACAATCATGGAACAGCCGGCATTGCTGAACAGCTTATTATCGGCCCCAACGAAAATTTGCATCCCGTCAGCGTTATTGGTGAGATCCAGAAGACGCGCAATGGTTTCCTTAGCCTCAAGGGCCTGGAACAATTCACGCACATGTTCGAGGTCTTCCATGGCGGTAATGGATTCCAACAGATTCGCTTGGCCGCGCACGATCAGATAACCCTGATTCAGGGTGCCCCCCGACCAACGCGCAAGGCCACGTTCAACCAGCTCGCTCGCCAGAGTGTCAAGCTGGGCGCGGTGGCTTTCGATTTCCTGAAGAATCGCCTCACGCGCCTCTTCAACAGTGCGTCCGACGAGCCGGCGGGTCAGGTAATTGCTCGCTTCCACCAGCGCCGAGGGGGGAATACCGAGCGGCAGCTCAATCACCCGGTTCTCGACCACACCCGATTCGGTGACCATCACCACCAGGGCACGACTCTCGTTGAGCTTGACAAATTCGATGTGCTTGAGCGGCGATTCAGTTTTAGGGGCCAACACCAGCGAGGCGCAGCGCGACAGCCCCGATAACGCCATACTAGCCTCCGCCAACGCCTCTTCCACCGATTTACCCATACCCGCACAGAGGCTTTCGATATCGGAACGATCCCCCTCGGACAGGCCACCAGTTTCCAGGATGCCATTGACGAACAGCCTCAGCCCGGCTTCGGTTGGCAGGCGCCCCGCCGAGGTGTGGGGCGCATACAGGAGACCGGCATCTTGCAGATCGGCCATGACATTACGGATTGAGGCCGGTGACAGGTTAAGTCCCAATTTCCGCGCCAGGGTGCGCGAACCGGTCGGTTCGCCAGTCGCAACATAGGATTCAACGATTTCGCGGAAGATCTCACGCGAACGCTCGTTGAGCTCGCTAATCCCCATGATTTTGTCCAAAGCCATGATCCTACCCTGGGCGGTGCCCGCAGTTTCACTCTTGCCCCCAAAATCTAGTGATGCCCCCCCCGGGCGTCAACCAATGGCGCTGTAAAATCCCGGGTAAAATCCTTGTCGGGGGTCACTTTACGGACCCGGCCCGAAGGGCTAGCTTGGCCGCCCAACCCCACCCCACCATCCAAGTGAAGGGAACGATTATGAGTATCCGCCCATCAGGGCGCACGCCAGACGAGATGCGTGCTGTAAGCCTTGAGCCCAATGCCAATAAATACGCTGAGGGATCCTGCCTGGCGCGGTTTGGCGATACCCATGTGATCTGCACCGCCAGCATCGAGGAACGAGTCCCATTCTGGATGCGTGACGGAGGGCGCGGCTGGGTCACGGCGGAATACGGCATGCTGCCGCGCTCCACCGGAACGCGCACCGACCGCGAGGCAGCCCGGGGCAAGCAATCGGGCCGCACCCAGGAAATCCAACGCCTGATCGGCCGGGCCTTGCGCTCGGTGACCGATCTTAAGGGCCTGGGCGAACGCCAGATCCGGATCGACTGCGATGTGTTACTCGCCGATGGCGGCACCCGCACGGCGGCGATCACCGGGTCATGGGTGGCGCTGTATCTCGCGCTGGCCGGCCTCAAGGAAAAAGGCGCGATCAAAACCATCCCGCTCAAAGGCCAGGTGGCCGCCATCAGTTGCGGCATCTACAACGGTGCGGCAGTGCTTGACCTCGATTACGCCGAAGACAGCAAAGCCCAAGTGGATAGCAATTTCGTGCTGACCGCCGAAGGCCATTTCGTCGAAATCCAGGGCACCGCCGAAGAAGAGCCTTTCGCCCAAGACAGCTTCGATCACATGCTGGCATTGGCACGCAAAGGGGTGGGTGAGCTGTGTGCACTACAGCTGAGCGCGCTCGGCCTAAGTGCCTTCAAACCCGGTGCCTGATGGTGCGTCTTTTTACCGGGACCCAATTGGTCGTCGCCTCGCACAATAGCGGCAAGGTGCGCGAGATTTCGGAATTGCTGGTGCCCTTCGGGCTTGAGATTCTATCGGCCGCCACCCTTGGGTTAGTGGAACCGGAAGAAACGGGTTTGAGCTTCACCGAAAATGCAGAACTGAAAGCGCGCGCCGCGGCACACAGCGCGAATTTGGTCGCCCTGGCTGATGATTCGGGGCTGGAAGTCGCCGCGCTCCAAGGCGCGCCCGGTATCTATTCCGCCCGCTGGGCAGGGGAAAGCCGTGATTTTACCGCCGCCATGGACCGCATAGAGCGCGAATTAGCAACAACGGGTGATACCGACCACCGGGCCCGGTTCGTTTGCGCCCTCAGCCTGGCCTGGCCTGATGACCATGTTGAAACGGTGGAGGGCGAAGTGCACGGGCGTCTCACCTTCCCACCACGCGGCGCCCAGGGTTTTGGCTATGATCCGATCTTTATTGCTGACGGACATAAACAAACCTTCGGTGAAATGGATCCCGCCGCCAAACATGCAATCAGTCACCGCGCCGATGCTTTCGCCAAGCTGGTTGCGCGCTGTTTTAACGGCTGAAATGGCCCCCGGAGATCAGCCCTT
>JBLHLO010000123.1:0-6627 GCA_047621105.1 Alphaproteobacteria bacterium | reverse complement strand
CACAACAAGAAAGACTAAGGGAACCCCATGGCTGAGCTTCACGAATTTCCACGCTTTTCGATCACAGAACGCGACCGCCGCTGGAAAGCCGTACGCGAAAAGATGTCTGAACAAGGCATCGACGTTATCGTTTGCCCCAACAACACCGGTCACTCCACCGACTTTCAAGCCAACAGCCGTTGGCTCAGCCATGTCGGCGGCGGCGGCGACGCCGATATCGCCGTGGTGTTCCCGCTCGAAGGCGCCTGCACGGCCATTGCCACATCAGCTGCTCCTCGCTGGCCGACGGTGCAGGATTGGACCACCGACGTGCGCGAGGCACGACGCAACTACGGCAAAGTCGCAGTCGAACGGCTCAGGGAATTGAACATTGAAAACGGCGTCATCGGCATTACAGGGCTTGGTGAGATCGCCGGCACCCGCACACCGGAAGGCACGGTCGGTCTCGGTTTCTGGAAACAAATTCGTGAGACCTTCCCCAAGGCCAAGATCGTTGATGCCTCGAACATCCTGGTCGAGATCCGCCACGTCAAAAGCGACGAAGAAGTCGCCACCTTGCAAAAATCCATGGACATCATTGAAGAAGGCATCAAGGCAGAACTCGCCACCGCGCGACACGGCGTCAAAGACATAGAAGTCTGGGCCGCCGCGCAATACGCCATGATGAAGAACGGTTCCGAAATTCCCGTGCATTGTAACTGGATTTCCGGACCCAATGTGGTGCGCACCCTCACCCGCCCATCACACCGCATTATCCAGCGCGGTGATCTGATCATCAACGAATTGGAAGCCAATTGGATGGGCTATCGTTCCCAAGCCGTCCAACCGGTGTTTGTCGAAGTGGCAGACCCTGTCCATTTGGAACTGATAAAGGTCCAGCGCGAGGTGTTCGAAACCACCCGTGAGATGCTGCGCCCGGGCGTCACCGTCAAGGAACTGGCCGAAGCGGCCGAAGCAGCCGGCAAAAAAGCCGCCCCTTCCAAGGGGCTTGCTGCCGGGGCCGTATCGGGCATGACCTTGCATGGCCGCGGGGCAGGCGACGATGGCCCAATCATCACCAGTCATGCCCGCGATCCAGAGCATTTGGCGACCGAACTCAAGGAAAACATGGTATTTATCTTCAAACCGCACGCGCAAACCCCCAACCGCAGCCATATCTGCACCTGGGGCGATACCACCGTCGTGACCGCCAAGGGCGGCCGGCGGCTGGGCAAACGGCCCCATGACCTTGGCATCGCCGGGGGTTGATGGGTTGAATAAGCCAACCGGCCTGGCATCGGGTGCCGGTCGGCAAAACTGACCACGGGAGAGCATCATGAAACGGATCATCAGTGCTTTGGCAGCCATCGCCGGATTTGGCGTTATCGCCCTGCCTACCGCCCCATTGACCGCGGCGGACTTGCCCAAATCAACCCAGGCCATCTTGAAGGAATTGAAGCTATCGGAAAGCCGGCTGGCGGGCCTTGATAAGGAGCTCGAGGTCCCCGCCGATTGGATCACAGAGGCGAAAAAGACGAAGAAGCTCATCATCCTCTCCACCTGGGATCAAAAGCAATTCCGCAAGATGTCGGCGCCGTTCAAGGAACGCTACCCGTTCATCGACGTCAAATATTCACGGTCGTCCTATAATGCACGGGTGGTCAAGACGTTGATCGCCTGGAAAGAGAAACGCTACCTCGCCGACATCGTCACCGGATTCGGCGGCGGCTATTTCCTGTTTCGTGATGCCGGCGCGCTCGAGGATTTGAGCGATATCCCGAGCGTCAAGAACAACGTGCCCGTCGGCATGAAGGATCCCCACGGCAAATGGGTGGGCCAGCGGCTGCGCTACTGGTGCATGTCCTATAATACAAATTTGGTGAAAAAAGCCGACCTCCCCAAACGCTGGGAAGACCTGCTCACCAATAAAAAATGGCATGGCGGCAAAATCGGGCTTGGCAATCGGCCGCAGCTTTGGTTGCTCATGTTGTGGGGCACCAACGGCGAAGAATGGACCAAGCGCTACATCAAGGGAATCATCGAAACCGTAAAACCGCAACTGCGCAAAGAAGGCACCAACGCACTGACCAGCCTGGCGGTCGCCGGGGAGTTTAATGCGGCCCTGCCGTCGGCGGCTTACCGCACCGCAGGCTACCGCAACAAGGGCGCCCCGATCGCTTGGCATTGCCCGGAACCAATACCGCTGGCGGTATCAGAAATGGGAATCATCAAGGGCAGCGAAAATACCGCCGCAGCCAAGATTTTCACGAATTGGTTCCTCTCCAAGGAAGGCCAAATTGCCCAATACGCATCGGACAAAGCGCCCCCCGTGCACAAGGATTTACAGACCCGCGAATTCCTTGCTTTCCCCGAAGAAATCATCGGCAAGAAGATTGCCTTTCGCCATCCGGGACTGGAGACGGAAACCAAGAAGTTGTTTGCCGCCTGGGACCCGATCTGGAAGAAGCAAGCGGCGACCGTGAAGACCAAGATGGTCACGTTCATGGTCAAGATTGATGAGATCAAACGCCGCGGGCGCACTATCATCTTCACGCAGGGCGGCAAGACCCAAAATATGAGTGTCTCGGGCCGGCGCACCAAGGTCATGGTCGACGGCAAGAAAGTTAGGGGACGCAGCATCAAACCCGGGATGAATTGTGAAATTACTGCTGCGGAAAGATCGCCCGAGGCAACCTCCGTCACCTGTAAGTAAACTGGTCATGCGTAAATGGTGGCGACGGTAGAGGAGGAAATGAGATGGGACTGAACGGCACCTTTTCCCACTTGGTCGTGGAAGTCTCTGATCTCGATAAATCAGAGGCTTTCTACCGTGACACAATTGGTCTCGACGTTCTGGGTCGCAACTTGGTGGCGGAAAATCGCCCCAATTCGCTGCTCGCCATGAACACGCGCCAACGCATGCTGCTGGTAGAAGTAGATGAAGTCCCCCCCTATCCGGGTTCGGGGGGATCAATCCATCACGCCTGGCTGCTCACCATTGAACAGTTTGCCCGGGCCCGTGATCGGCTGGAGGCGCTGGGTTATGAAAGCGGCATCGACCCGCGCCAGAGCTTCCGTGCGGTTGGCGAACACAACATGGATATTCACGATCCCGACGGCAATCGCTTCCAGATCCAGGCTTTCGGTGAGGAAGGTGACGAGACCCTGCGCTCCGGCGCGGGCCGCGTCGTCATCGGGCATGTGGACAAATTTGCCACCGGCAGCGTCACCCATCACCGCAAAGGACGCTTCTTCCTGGTGCGCGAAGAAGACGGTTTTCTCGCCATTTCCAGTTGGTGCACCCACAAAAACGGGCTCACCATCTGGCAAAAGGAATCCTGGCATTTCTATTGCCCATTCCACGGCGCTAAATATGACCGCAAAGGCTGTTATATGGGTCACATGGGCTGCCAACCGATGCGGCTGCACCCCATCGCCATCGATGATCTGGGCCAGGTGGCGGTAGATACCGACCGTTTCTATGCCCGCGGTGGGTATGACCCTGCCCATCTGACCCCGGCACAAGCCGGGGCCCGGTTCGACGGTGCGGGACTGACCGAACTTCCGACAATCGATGAAAGCGAAATGCGCAAAAAAGCACGGGGAGAGAACTAATTATGGCCGAAGCTGAAAGCATTTCTCATAGCGGCATCTGCGTACATGACCTGAAGGCGGCGGAAGACTTTTACTGCAAGGTTCTCGGCGCGACCGTACACAGCCGCGTCAACTTCAAAACTCAGGATGCGCTGCGCGGACGTTCCGTTCATACATCTCTGGTGCTTGATGATTACCTATTCGCGGTCATGCTGACCGAAGACTGGATGGATGTGCCACCCGAGGATGTGATTCGAGGCGCTAACCGAGTGCGTCACGCTTTTTCCGTACCCCATGCCCGCTTCGGCGAAATCATGGAAAGACTTACGGCGAACAATGTCGCCTTCGAAGGTCCGGTCAGCCATCCCGAACACGGGCCATTCGGTGAATCACTTTATTTCCGTGACCCCACCGGCAACTTCCTTGAAATTCTATGGCGTCGCGATGAAGACACCGAATACAACGAGGTTCAAGCCCTTGGCCATGGCGGGGGCGGCTGATCCTTTAACCGCCCTGATCTGGGGCTCACAACGAACGACAAATAACTAAACAGGGAGCAAACCAATGAAACTGAAACTGCATCATACGCTGGTTGCTGCACTTGCCTTCGGGGTGCCGGCTGCGGGCCTTGCCTCGCTGGCAACAGCGGCGGATTTACCCAAGGCAACGCAGAAAATGATCAAGGAGCTGAAGCTCGGCTCCAAATACACTGCAGGCATCAACAAAGAAGCGGAAATGCCAGCCGGATGGGTTGCCAAGGCCAAGAAAGAAAAAATCCTCCGCATCGCCGGCACCTGGGACGAACTGCAGTTCGCTAAAATGATCAAGCCGTTCGAGGAACGCTGGCCGTTTCTCGACATTAAATATTCCCGTGCCACCCGCCACGATCGCGTCATCAAGCCCCTCATGGCCTATCAGGCCGGGCGCATCACCGCCGACGTGATTTCAGGGGTCGGCGCTAAATATTCGCTGTTCAAGAAATTAAAGGCCAACGCCGATATGTCGGTGGTGCCTAACTGGAAGAACGTGCCCAAAGGCATGAAGGCCGAAGACGGTGGCTGGGTCGGCCAGCGCCTACGCTATTGGTGCATGTCGTATAACACCAATAATGTGAAAAAATCCGAGCTTCCCAAGAAATGGGATGACCTGATCACCAACAAGCGCTGGCATAATAAGAAGATCGGCATGGGTAACCGACCCAACTTATGGCTGATCATGCTGTGGGGCGCCAATGGCGAGGACTGGGCCAAGGCCTACGCCCGCGACATATTCGCCACCCTCAAACCACAGCTGCGCAAAGAAGGCATGAACGCCCTTATCGGCCTGACCATCGCCGGGGAATTCGACGCCTCAATCCCCTCGGCGGCGTATCGCACTTATCAGCAGACTCTCAAGGGTGCCCCGGTGGGCTGGCATTGCCCGGAACCGGTACCCCTGTCGGTCTCGGAAATGGTTTTGATCCGCGGTTCCGACCGCAAGTTCCGTGCACGCATATTCCTCAATTGGTTCCTGTCGCGCGAAGGGCAGATCGCCCAGTATTATTCCAACTTCGCGCCACCGGTGCATAAGGACCTGCAGACCAAGGACTTCCTACAGTTCCCCGAAGCAATCGTCGGTAAAAAGATCGCATTCCGCTATCCCGAGCTGGTCGAAAATGAACAGCCAAAGCTGATGAAATATTGGGATCCGCTGTGGCTGTCCGGCCGCGGCATCAAGATGGTCACCGTCACCGTCAAGATCGGGGTGAAGCGTGGCGGCCGCCGGCTGATCGTCAAGAATGGCGGCAAGGACCACACCGTCAAGATCTCTGGCTCGCGCTCCAAGATCACCATTGCTGGCCTGCCAAGCCGGCGCAGTAAGCTCAAGGCTGGCATGACCTGTGCGGTCACCTATCCCGGCAAGCACAACGAAGAAGCCAAGAAGGTCGATTGTAAATAAAACCGGCTGAATGATTCCCTTTGAACGGGTCCCTTCGGGGGCCCGTTTTTTTAGCCGCGCCGGTCCGTTTCAAGGGCCGCCTTCATGCTTTGCCGCCGCGGCATAACCCAGGCAAGGGCCGCCAGGCAGCCCACGGCCGCAACCGCAAAGGTCGCCCGCAGCCCGAACGCTTCCGCCAGTGCCCCGACCGCCAGCGCCCCGATTGCCGGCATCCCCCGGTAAATGACGGTATAGAGCCCCATCACCCGGCCCCGCAGATCGTCGCTTAACGCGGTTTGAGTCAATGCCTGGGTGCTGGTCGACATGGCGTTAAGGCAAAACCCCGAGAGCACCCCAAATATCACCGCTACCCAGAGTTCGCCGGTGGCGACAAAACCGATGGTCGCCAGCGCCAGACCAAGACACCCGAGCAAAACAACATGGGTCAACCCGGCGAGATGTCCGCGCACGGCGATCCAGACCGCCGCCGCAGTGGCCCCCACCCCCATGGAAGATGTCAACCAGGCCAGTCCCTGGGCACCCGCGTCAAAAACAGCGCCAGCAAAGCCGGGCAACATATCTTGAACCGGACGCACCAGAATCGAAACCGCCGCCAATAAGAGAAACATCGGTCCAATTCCGGCATGGGTACGCACATATGCAAAACTCTCGACGACGTCGCCCATGATGTTGCGGCCTTTGCGCGGGGCCCGTTCGGGCATGTCGAGGCGCATCAGGCTGAGCATGAAGACAAAAAAGACACCGGCAATGGCATTCAGGGCAAACGTAATTTCAATACCATAGAGGGGGATCAACAGCCCCCCCACGGCCGGACCAATAAAACGCGACCCGTTAAAGGAGGCCGAATCGGCGGCAATGGCGGTAGCAAATTCAGCACGCGGCACGGTCGCCGGCACGATGGCATGGCGTGCGGTAGAAGAAAATGGATGCACGATGCCGTGAAACAGCACCAGCAAGAACAGCAACCAGATATTCATCCAGCCGGTGACGATCAACCCCACCAGCCCCACGGATTGGACGACATTGGCCCATTGGGTCCAAATTTGCTGGCGGACGGGATCACTGCGATCGGTATAGGCACCGGCAATCGGTGCGATCAGCATGACCGGCGCGAGG
>JBLHLO010000122.1:0-6642 GCA_047621105.1 Alphaproteobacteria bacterium | reverse complement strand
TAGCTTGTGTGTGGCAGTTGAGCCACGTCTCAAATGAGCACTATGATATGTAATCTACAGGGGAACGGCTGGACCTGAAGGCGGGCTTAATCAGGGACAGGAACCTACATATTTGCTTGCCCAGGATCCTAAAGGGGCCGGGTGAGCGGCAGTTTGGTAGCTTGCGCGCTACCGCTTGGCGGGGCCCCGTTTCGACGGGACCCGCCATTTTTTTTATGCCTTTTCCCAGCCCTGAAGGGGAGCGGCGCCGGGTCAAAGAGTTGATCGATCCGGGCAGGTCCGTTAGCATCATCGGACAGCAACCGCGCCATCGATAAATTTAATAACAAGGTGCGCAATAGGGAGGCCCACATGGCCAAAATTCGTCATTTGGCGATCGTTTCGACCGATCCTGGTAAACTGGCTGACTTTTATCGTGACGTCTTCGAGATGGAGGTTCTGCACCGTGCCGATAATGGCAGCGTGTTCATGACCGATGGTTATATCAATCTTGCCATTTTGTTGAACAAGGCGGAAGGTAAGCCGAGCGGCCTCAATCATTTCGGTTTTCATGTTGATGATACCGCAGCCATTGCAGAACGTTTGGCCAAAACCGGGGTTGCCCCGCCAGCTAAACGGCCCGCCGATCGCCATTATGCCCAGCATCGGGCTTTTGATCCGGACGGCAATAATTTCGACCTGTCGGAAAATGGTTTTGAAACCGTACGCCCCGAGCGCGAACCGGCGGCAAAGGAAAAGACCCCGGCCTGAGATACGGTCGATTTCAACGCAAATCAAACTACCAACATTGGGAGATGGTTATGACATCCACAGGTATATGGACTAAAGCGGCCGGTTTTGCCGTTGCAGCGTCCCTGGCGACAGCCATGGCAACGCCGATTGAGGCAGCAGATTTCTACAAGGGCAAGACGGTTAAAATCGTCGTCGGTTATAGCCCGGGAGGGGGGTATGACCTTTATGCCCGCACCCTTGGTCGTTATCTCGGCGACGATATTCCGGGTAAGCCCAATGTCATTGTTCAGAATATGACCGGCGCCGGCAGCCTGCGGGCCGCCAATTATATGTATAATATCGCGCCTAAGGACGGCACCCAGATGGCGACTTTTACCCGTGGTGTGCCGCTGCTGTCATTGACGACCAAGGACAAGAACCTTCGTTACGATCCGGTCAAATTCACCTGGATCGGTTCGACGGCGAGCTACGCCGATGATGCCTATCTGTTAACAGTGCGTCGGGACAAGGGTGTTACTTCAGTCCGTGAACTGATGGGCGCGAAACCAAAGCAAGTCACATTTGGGGCCACCAATTTTGGTTCCACGGGGACCGACGTGCCGCTGGTGCTGAAGGAAACACTTGGGATCAATATTCGCTTGGTGCATGGTTATCCCGGTGGCAGTGCGATCAACCTCGCTATCTCCCGTAAGGAAGTGGACGGCCGTGCCCAGGGTCTATCGTCGCTTCGTTCCATGGGCGGAGATTGGCGTAAAGACCGCATCGCGCTGGTGCAGTTTGCCCGTGCCGATAGTCGTCATCCGGACCTGAAGGACGTGCCGACGGCACGTGAACTTGCAACCCGCGAAGAAGACCGTGCCCTGATTGACATGCTGGAAACGGCCTTCTTCATGGCGCGGCCCTATGCGGCCCCTCCGGGTATTCCGGCGGATCGTACCGAGATTTTGCGGACCGCCTTCATGGCTGCCCAGAAGAGTGATGGCTACGTCAAGGATGCGGGCAAGCTGCGTCTCGACATCAGCCCCAAGACTGGTGCTGAGGTCGAAAAGATCGTGGCCCGCATGATGGCCATGCCACCAAAATTGATTAAGCGCTATTCCGATATTCTGGCAAATCCCAAGGCGGAGCGACGTAAGGTCAACTGGATCAAGGTTTCTGGCGTGGTGAGCAAGGTCGGCAAGAAGGGCCGTTTCTCCTTCAAGATCGATGGCAAGGGTAAGGCGCAAAAGGCGCGGATGCGCAACCGCTACACCAAGGTCAAGCTCAACGGCAAAAAAGCCAAGTCCAAGGCGATCAAGACGGGCATGACCTGCAATATCTGGTGGGAGGGGCCGAAATCCACCCCCGGCCGGGTTGAATGCACGAAATAAATTAAAGGACTGAAACTACAGTCAATTTAAAGGCGGGGCTTTGGTCCCGCCTTTTTTTGCCTAATCTCCCGGGATGGCTCGGCGGGCCAAGATTGATTGCTTGGGGGAGGTCGGATAGCATTAAGGCCAATCGACTAAGTACTAGCCGTTGAAGCCGGGAATAACGGTGGCGGTTCTGTTCATTCAACTGGGAGATGCAAAATGATTTCCATGAATTTTTTCCGGCGGGGCTTAACGGTTCTTGCCGCAACAGCAGCCGGGGCGACGGCGATGGGCGTGCTTGCGTCGACGTCGGTCGACGCCAGGGAAATGTTTGAGGGCAAGACCATCCGGGTCATCATCGGCTACGGCGCTGGTGGTGGTTACGACCGTTACGGTCGTCAGGTGGCGAAGCACATCGGCAAGCATTTGCCGGGCAAGCCCAATGTTGTTGCCCAAAACATGCCAGGCGCCGGCAGCTACAAGGCGGTCAATTTTATCTATAACCAAGCGCCCAAGGATGGCACCCACTTCGCTACTTTTGCGCGTTCGGTGCCCATTCTGGCCTTCTCCGGCAAATTTAAGCGCACCCGTTTTGATCCCTTGAAACTAACCTGGATCGGCACATCATCGAGCTACAAGGGTGAAGCTTATGTGATGGTCGTGCGCAAGGACACGGGCATTAAGAACATTGCCGATATGCGCCAGTCCAAGAAGACGCTTAACTTCGCTTCCACCTCATTCGGTTCCGACGGCACCGACGTGCCGATCGTGCTGCGTAGTATATTGGGCATCAATGTCCAGCCCTTGCGCGGCTATCCAGGCGGTAACACCCTTTACCTCGCGGTTGATCGTAGTGAGGCGCAAGCCCGGATGGTGGGCTTCGCCTCAATGAAGACGGCGCGCCCGGGGTGGCTCAAGAAGGATAGCCCGATACGGGTCGTGCTTCAGTTCGCGACGGAGACGCGGCTCCCGGAATTTCCTGACGCGCCTACGGCGCGGGAGGTCGTACACAAAAAGGCCGATCTTGATCTGATTAAACTCCTAGAGACGCCGTTCTTCATGGCCCGTCCTTTTGCCGGTCCGCCGGACTTGCCGGCCGACCGCGTTAAGGCTTTGCGTACGGCTTTCATGGCGGCGCATGCGGACCCGGCTTACAAGGCTGATGCGAAAAAACTTCGGCTTATCACCAGCCCGCTCGATGGCGCCGCTGTTCATAAGCTGGTCGAACGGCTTTCGAATATGCCGCCTGCGCTCTATGCGCGCTACACCAAAATGCTGAAAAATCCGAAATCGGCAGTGCGTAAGGTCAACTGGATCAAGGTGTCTGGTGTGGTGACCAGTGTCGGCAAGCGGGGCCGTTTCAAGTTCATGATCGGCGGTAAGGGTAAGGCCCAGAAGGCCCGCATGCGCGGCAGCTACACCAAGGTCAAGGTCAACGGCAAGAAAGCCAAATCGAAGGCCGTCAAGGAGGGCATGACCTGCAACATCTGGTGGGAAGGTCCGAAATCGACCCCCGGTCGGGTGGAATGCATGAAATAGGGATCTCAATCCCTGATCACATTAAAGGCGGAGCCGTGGCTCCGCCTTTTTTGGGCTAAATGCCTGATGAGTGTGAATCGGGTCAGATGTTGATCGCCTGGGGTGGGTCGGATAGCATCCCAGTTAATACATTAAGAAAATGCCGCTGAAACCGGCAATACCGGTGGCGGTTCTGTCCATCCAAACTGGGAGACGATACATGATTTCATTAACGCCATTATTCCGGCGGGGCTTGACGGCCCTTGCCGTTGCCGCGGCCGGGGCGACGGCCATGGGGGTGCTTGCACCAGCCACGGCAAGCGCCAAGGAAATGTTCGAGGGCAAGACCGTCAAGGTCTACATCGGCTACGGCGCCGGCGGTGGTTATGACCGTTACGGTCGCCAAGTGGCGCGCCATATTGGCAAGCATTTGCCGGGCAAGCCCAGCGTGGTGGCCGTTAATTTACCGGGCGCCGGTGGCCGTAAGCTGGTCAATTATCTTTATCACAAGGCACCAAAGGACGGTACGCAGTTCGGCATCTTTGCCCGCTCCATCCCGCTGCTGGCTTTCTCGGGTAAGGAGAAGAATATCCGTTTCGATCCCTTGAAGCTCTCCTGGATCGGCACATCTTCGAGCTACAAGAATGAGGCCTATATGCTCGTGGTGCGCAAGGATACCGGCATCAAGACATTCGCCGATTTGCGCAACACTAAATTGAGCATTAGCTTCCCGGCCACATCGTTCGGCACCGACGGTCATGATGTGCCGCTGATTCTGCGCGACGTGTTCGGCATTCCGTCGAAGGTGATCCGCGGTTATCCCGGCGGCAATTCACTGTATCTTGCTGTGGACCGTAATGAGACCAATGCTCGTATGGTGGGGCTGGCTTCGATGAAGACGGCGCGCCCAGGTTGGCTCAAAAAGGATGGGGCGGTGAACATCGTCCTTCAGTTTGCGACGGAAAAGCGCTTGCCGCAGTATGCTGACATTCCCACCGCCCGGGAATTGGCCGCTAATGAAGATGATAAGGCGCTCCTGACCCTGCTGGAGACGCCGTTCTTCATGGCTCGGCCCTTCGCTGGACCGCCCAATATCCCGGCGGATCGTCTCAAGGCATTGCGCGCCGGTTTCATGGCGGCTCATGAAGACCCCGGTTACAAGGCTGAGGCGAAGAAGCTTCGTCTTCTCACCAGTCCACTGGACGGGGCGAGTGTCCAAAAGCTTGTAGAAAATATGGCCAAGATGTCGCCTACGCTTTATGCGCGTTACTCCAAGATCCTTGAGAACCCCAAATCGGAAGTTCGCAAGGTCAATTGGATCAAGGTTTCCGGTGTCGTCAGCAGTGTCGGCAAAAAAGGTCGTTTCAAGTTTAAGATCAGCGGCAAGGGTAAGGCGCAGAAGGCCCGCATGCGCGGCAGCTATACCAAGGTCAAGATCAATGGCAAGAAAGCCAAGTCGAAGGCGGTCAAGGAGGGCATGACCTGCAACATCTGGTGGGAAGGTCCGAAGTCCACCCCCGGCCGGGTCGAATGCACTAAGTAACATCTATCAAGCATAGATGAATCATGAGGGCGCGGCCTTTGGGTCGCGCCCTTTTTCTATGCCGGTTCTCGTGCCGGGTGAGAAATCTTAGAGATCGAATTTCTTGCGCACATGTTCGCGCATATCGTCGGAGAAGACGTTGACGGCGGGAAATTGATCGCGCCAAGCATAGGGCCGGCAGGCGTCAATCAAGACCCGGTCCATGGTGTAGCCTTCCGGTGAGCGGTCTTCCGGGGCGATCGCCGGATCGGCGGGGGATGTCCACACGCCTTTGACGATGTCGACCCCTTCGCGGGGGTTGCAACGGGTGGCAAGAGCCCAGATCACGTCGTTGATATCGGAGGCTTCGACATCGTCGTCGACCACCACTACGAACTTGCCGCCATAGGCTCCGGCCCGTGCCGAAGTGGCAGCGAGCGCCGTCTGCTTGGCATGGCCGCGGTAGGATTGCTTGATCGACACCACGGTGAAGGGGCCCGATTGACCACCGTAGATATGCCCCCAGACGCCGGTAATGCCGGGGATGCCGGCAGCTTCCAATTGATCCCAGAGCTGCGCCGCGCCGAGCGGCACCGAGATGTAATTATTGGGTGGCTTCAACGGCGGCACGCCCAGGATGATCGGGTTATTGCGGTAATAGACCGCTTTGACATGCATGAGCGGCACTTCGCCGGTGGTGGTATCGGCAAAATAGCCGGGCCATTCGCCGAACGGCCCTTCCTTGGGCAAAGTTGAATGATCGAGCGGCGGCACTTCGCCCTCGATAACAATTTCGGCGCTGGCCGGGATGGGGAGGCCGTAAAGCGGACTTTCAATCACTTCCACGGGGGAGCCTTGCAGCCAGCCCGCGACCTCATATTCCTTGACGCTCGGGGCCACCGGCAATTGTGCCGCGAGGAATACAGATGTGGCATGACCAAAACTGATGGCGACCGGGCAGGCTTCGCCCTTTGCGTGATGGCTGTCCATGGCGAGACGGCCATGTTTGCCCTTGTTCATCTTGACGCTGATTTGGTTGGGGCCTTGCACCATGCAGCGGTAGGTGCCGATGTTGACACTGCCGGAATCTGGATCGCGGGTAATGACCGCCGACCCGGTGCCGAGATAGCGTCCGCCGTCATGTTCATGCCAGATGGGCGCTGGAAAATGGTTGAGATCAACGTCCGTGCCTTCTGCCCGGTTTTCAAATACCGGCCCGTCCTTGACCACGGTCGGGGGGAGGGGGGTGAGGGTGCGCAGGCGTTCACGCCAGGCATTGAGCAGTTTGACCCCTGACAAGTCCGTCGACAGTCCTAGCGCGGCCGCAGCCCGGGCATGGGTGCGAAAGACATTGGAAAAGACGCGGTAGCCTTTGGGATAGCCCGGGATGTCGTCGAAGAGGAGGGCGGCGCCTTCTTCTTCGCCGAGAATTTCTGTTACCGCGCCGATTTCAAGATTCCAATCGGCACCGCTGATTTCCCGTAGGTCGCCGGTTTCCCGGAGCTCATCAATCAGGGC
>JBLHLO010000121.1:0-6683 GCA_047621105.1 Alphaproteobacteria bacterium | reverse complement strand
ATCCACCAGCTCAATGCCGACGTCGGGGCTTGAGATAAAACCGAGCGTCAACCCGTCAGGTTTGGATTTCCATGTGTAATTGCGGCCCGAGGGTTTGGGGAACAGGTTGCTGACCGTGAGCCGCGGATTGCCGGGCAGGAACTTGCCCCAATTGGCGGCGAAATAGCGGGCCTGCAAGTCAGTGCCGCCGCCGGGCTTGAAGTCGAGGATCAGGCGGATGGTCTTACCTTTGAAATGTTTGGCCGCGTCAAACTCTGCTGCGTGTGCCTGCGTGCCGAAAGTGACAAGGCTGAATGCGAGTGTGATTGCGCTGAGCAGGCTGGGCAGAAAACTCGTCCGCCAAAGGGAATTGGTGTTTCCTGCCATGATATTGATTCCTTAGCAATTTGAGGCAAATCGATGAAGATCAACGCGCATTGAGGCAACGCTTGCTGAGGCAACAAGGAGCAGAGCACAATTACACTCCGATTTTGCCGCGACTGCGAGTCCGGAATGCGGCTTGAATTAAGGTCTGGAAATGCAGGTCGGGCTTGGGTGGGGCGGGGGGCGGAGGTCTGATTAAGTTTAGGGGCGTGATACACAAGCCTGACAGCACCGTTGTTTCCTCTTATGCTCTGCCGTCTCCCTGGGGCGCCGTCTCCCACGATCCCAACCTGATACCGGTAATTTCATGGCCACGACGCCCGCTACTAAAGACCCTGCCCGCAATGATGGCGCGCTCGCCCTTTTTCGCGAAGGCCCTTTTCGTCTCATATTCGCGATCAAGTTTTCTTCCAATATTGCCAACCAAATGTTGGGGGTTGTGGTCGGTTGGCAGGTCTACGATCTAACCGGCAGCGCGTTTGATCTTGGCATGATCGGCCTTGTCCAATTTTTGCCGCCGTTGGCTTTAACGCTTTATGCCGGACAGGTGGCGGACCGTTACGACCGGCGCATCGTCCTGCGTTACTGTTTCGCCATTCAGATTTTTATGCCGGTTGGTTTTCTGGTGTTGACCAATTTGGAGAGCCCGCCGCTCATAGCTTTTTACGCAATCCTTCTCATTGGTGCATTTTCGCGCACTTTCGAAGGGCCAACTTTGCAGGCCTTGCTGCCAAGCATGGTCGGCAGGGATATGTTGGCACGGGCAATTGCCCTTTCGACATCGGCGCAGAAGATGTCGGCCCTGCTTGGGCCGTCTCTCGGTGGATTGATTTATATCATTGGTCCCAGTGTCGATTATGCGGTCTGCTTGGTTTTGATGGTGATTGCCGCCGTCGCCAGTTTCCTGTTGCCGGAGCCACAGTTTTCCGAACGCGATCCAAAGAACCGCGACTGGGGCACCGTGTTTTCGGGCCTTCGCATGATCCGCGATAATCCGATTCTCTTGGGGCTGATGACGCTCGACCTGCTGGCCGTTTTCTTCGGTGGCGTGGTGGCGCTGTTGCCGATATTTGCCAAGGATATCCTCGGTATCGGTCCGGTGGGCCTTGGACTCTTGCGGTCATCGCCGGCGGTTGGCGCCCTGCTGATGGCCGTGGTGATGGCGCATTATCCGGTCAAGCGGGCGGCGGGCCGGATGATATTTGCCGGTGTGGCTGTTTATGGTGTTGCCACCATCATCTTTGGCCTGTCCAGCAATGTCGCTTTGTCGGTGGCATGCATGTTGGCCCTTGGTGCGGGGGACATGCTCAGTCAGGTGTTGCGCCAGACCATCATTCAAATTCGTATCCCCGATGAAATGCGCGGCCGTGTGGCAGCGGTCAGCGGCCTTTCGGTCAATGTAGGGGGGCAGCTTGGCATGTTTGAATCCGGTGTTACCGCCTCCTGGTTCGGGGCCGTGGGGTCGGTGATATTTGGCGGCGTGGCTGTGCTGGCCATCGTCGGTATCTGGATGTGGCGTTTCCCAACGCTCCGCGATATCGAAACGCCTGAGGAGGGCCAGCCACCGATGCCGGGTGGCGACAAAGGATCAGGTTAGAATACTCTTATATGCGGGGGCCAGATTCGGCCTTAAGACAAGCACACACGCCCGGCTGGCCTTGAATTAGGGTATGGCACATGGTTAGTTATCGGCTTAGGTATAAATCCAAAATACAGTTGTTAAAAGGAGACCATAATGAAAGCGCCGCATTTTATTTTTATAAGCCTTTTGTTGGCCTTGATTGCAGTTTCTGGCACCCGTCCGGTGGCTGCCGCGGACACCTTCGTCTTTACTGCCATCCCTGATGAGGATGAATCGCGCCTGCGCCAGCGGTTCAATAAGGTTGCGGTGTATCTCTCCAAACGTTTGGGGGTAGGTGTCAAATATATCCCCGTTAAATCCTACGGTGCGGCGGTGGCGGCATTCCGCAATAATCAGGTTCAATTGGCTTGGTTCGGCGGGCTTTCCGGCGTGCGGGCACGGAACTTGGTCAAGGGCTCAGAAGCGATTGCCCAAGGCTTTGAGGACAAGGCGTTTGAGACCTATTTCATCGCTCATGTCAGTACCGGGTTAAAGCCCACCAAGAAATTGTCCAAGGCCATCGCCGGGAAGACTTTTACTTTCGGTTCCAAGGGCTCGACCTCGGGCCGGTTGATGCCCGAATATCATATTCGTCAACTCTTTAACAAAGCCCCGGAAGAGGTCTTTTCCCGCGTTGGCTTCAGCGGCAACCATTCGCGCACCATCGCACTGGTCCAATCTGGCGCCTATCAAGTGGGCGTGGTCAATTTCCAGGTGTGGAAGACCAATCTCGCCTCCGGCAAGGTTGATCCTAAGAAAGTTTCCGTGATCTGGAAGACACCGCCTTATCCCGATTATCAGTGGTCCGTCCGTGGTGACGTGGATACGCGCTGGGGGAAGGGCTTCAAAAAGCGCGTCCGGGCTGTGTTGTTGGGCATGGAAGATAAGGACCTGCTCGCTTCATTCCCGCGTAAGAGCTTCATCCCTGCGTCGAACAGCGATTATCAGCCGATCGAAGACGTCGCTCGGAAGATCAAGCTGATTGACTGATTAGTGCGCTTTGCACTTGCCAATGAGGACCTCGGTTATAAGGACACCGTGGTCCTCCGCGGTATTACGCTTGCCATAGCACCAGGGGATAAGGTCGCCCTGGTGGGTGAGAACGGCGCTGGTAAATCGACGCTTCTGGGGGTTTTGCTGGAGCGCCACCGAAAGGATACGGCGTTCATCCCCCAGAACCCGTCCCTCGTCGAATCGCTGACGGTGTTTCACAATGTTTATATGGGCGCACTGCATCGGCATGCGGCTTATTACAATCTTCTAAACCTCGTCTGGCCCCGCAAGCGGGAAATTGAAATCATCCGCCCGATCATCGAAAAATTGGGGCTGGGGGATAAGCTGTTTGAACGTGTCGGCGAATTGTCCGGTGGTCAGCAGCAGCGCACCGCCGTGTGCCGGGCCATCCTGCATGGTGGCAGCGCCGTACTCAGTGATGAACCGGTATCAGCCGCCGATATGCGCCAGGCGGACCTAACCCTGGAAGCGATTACGGAGGCATTCGAAACCGTTGTGCTTTCCATGCACGATGTCGAGCTGGCGCTTCGTTATTCGACCCGCATCATCGGCCTTAAAGATGGCCTCATTGCCATCGATGAACCAGCGGGACGGCTTAAGCGCGCTGATCTCGATTTTCTCTATGCGGGTTGACCGTGTCCGAGGCCGCCCCCGCCCTGTCTCCCGCCGGCCCGCGCTATTCGCCTCAGGTCAAGGTGAGTTTGGGTTTCGTTGCCGTTGCCCTTATTTGCCTCGCCTTTTCTGATATTGCGATAACCACCTTCGATCCCTGGATTGACTTGGGGCGTATGGCGCTTGGCGTGATCACGCCCGATTTTCGCGCGGTTGACGGCATTGGTTTGGCGATCTTGCAGACGGTTGCCTTCGCGCTATGCGGTGTGGCTCTGGGGGCGGTCGGCGGTTTTTTCCTAGCGCAAGTTTTTCATATTGGGCCAGTGCGTTGGTGCTGTGCTGTGGTGCGGGCTATCCATGAATTGTTTTGGGCCCTGATCTTTCTTCAGATGCTGGGCCTTTCGCCGATCACGGGCGTGTTGGCCATTGCCATTCCCTATGCGGGTATCTGCGCCAAGGTCTACGCCGAAACCCTTGAAGAGGCACAGCCGCGTGCGCTCGTCGCTTTGCCTGCGGGCAGTGGGATCATTTCAAGTTTTTTCTTTGTCCGGCTGCCTGATGCCTGGGCCCATATTAAGAATTACACCAGTTATCGTTTTGAATGTGGTCTGCGATCAAGTGCAATCTTGGGCTTCGTTGGATTGCCGACGCTGGGCTTTTACCTCGAAACCGCTTTCAGTGAGGGCAACTATTCGGAAGCCGCGGCCATCCTGATCATGTTTTATATATTGATCGCGACATTGCGTTTCTGGATGCGTCCGAAGTTGTTGGCGATCTATCTCCTGGCCTCACCGTTCCTTTTGGGTGGCGGTGCCGATATCAATTTTGACAATGTTATTCGTTTTTTCACTAGTGACATTGTGCCCGCCCCGTTACGGGCCGCCCCGTTGCTGGATGGGATGACTTGGCTTGCCATGGGGGCTTGGGTCAAGACGCTGGTCGTCGATCAGGCCCTGCCGGGTATTATTGCCACCGTGCTTTTGACCCAGATTGCGTTGGTCGGTTCAGGCATGTTGGCGCTCGTCTTTTTTCCATTGATATCAGAAAAGTTTTTTGGCCGCTTTGGCCGCACCATTGGCTATGTCTTTCTGGTGGTCATACGGTCGACGCCGGAATTTATCCTGGCTTATATCTTCCTGCAATTGTGGGGGCCTTCGATGTTGCCCGCCATCCTCGCGTTAGCGTTACATAATGGTGCGCTGATCGGTCATCTTATTGGACGCTACAGTAATGAAATTCAATTGCGCCCCGACAGTCCTACGGGATTGAACCTCTATGGTTATGAGGTGGTGCCGCGGGCCTACGGCCAGTTTTTGGCGTTTCTTTTCTATCGCTGGGAAGTGATTATGCGGGAAACGTCAATTCTGGGCATCTTGGGTATTGCGACCCTCGGTTTTTATGTCGACAGTGCGCTGGCCAACATTCAACTTGATCGGGCGATGGCCCTGATTGTGATTACGGCGATGCTTAATATCGGAATTGATGTCCTGTCGCGTTTCATTCGGACGCGTCTGCGTCTTGCCCAACAAGCTAAACAACTTTAACGATTCATCATGCAATCGAACCAACATCCGATCCTCAAAGATATCGTACTGATTGGCGGTGGCCATAGCCACGTCGCCGTGTTGAAACGTTTCGGCATGAAGCCGGTGCCCGGGGTTCGTCTGACCCTGATCGCCCGTGACGTTCATACGCCCTATTCGGGCATGTTACCGGGCCTGATCGCCGGGCATTACGCGTATGACAAGGCCCATGTGGATCTTCGCCCGCTGTGTCAATTCGCCGGGGCCCGGCTGTTTAATGACGAGGCTGTCGGCCTCGACCTTGCGGCTAAATTGGTGCGCTGCGCGGCTCGTCCGTCGGTGCCTTATGATCTTCTGTCGATCAACATCGGCTCGCGGCCAAGGATTGGCGACGTAAAGGGCGCGGAAGAGCACGCCACGCCAGTTAAGCCTATCAACCGTTTCGTCGACCGCTGGGATCAATTGGCGGGGCGTGTGCTCGCGCAGGCGGGGCCCCATCGCATTGCAGTCGTCGGCGCCGGGGCGGCAGGGGTGGAAGTTCTGCTCGCCATGCAGCACCGGTTGCAAAGTATGCTGGCGGCGGCGGGGCGCGGTTCGGAAGAACTTGAGTTTCATCTCGTCAGCCGGGCCGAAGACCTCATGCCTGCCTTTCCGAAAAACGTCACCCGGCGGTTCCTGCGTGTGCTTGGGGAACGCGGCGTGCATGTACACGCCGGTGCCGAAGCGGTCGGCGTGGATAATGGCAAGCTGTCGCTAGATAATGGTACGGTGCTGGCGCTCGATGAAATCTTATGGGCGACCGGTTCCGGGGCTGCCTCATGGCTGCGCGATACGGGTCTTGGCCTTGATGAGGACGGCTTCGTTGCGGTCAATGATCGCTTGCAATCAGTCTCCCATCCAGATGTCTTCGCGGCTGGTGACATCGCGGCTGTTGCCAACCATCCCCGCCCCAAATCAGGCGTTTTTGCCGTCCGTCAGGGCCGTCCACTGGCCGATAATTTGTGCCGTAGCGTGCTTGGCCGCCCTCTTCGGTCTTTTTCCCCGCAACGCACCTATCTCTCTCTGGTCAGCACCGGCGACAAATACGCGATTGCCACCAAGGCCGGATTATCGTTTGAGGGAAAGTGGGTCTGGGCCTGGAAGGATTGGATCGACCGGCGTTGGATGCGCAAATATGCCGACCTGCCGGAAATGGATGAAGAAAAAGGGCCTGCTTTCGATTCAAACCTTGCCGATCAGGATACGCTGGCGGCAATTTCTGCGATCGCTATGCGCTGCGGTGGTTGTGGCGCAAAAGTCGGTGCCAATGTGTTGAGCCGCGCGCTTGCAGATCTCGTGCCGGTGCCGCGTCCCGATGTTTTGATCGGTCTGCATGAGCCCGATGATGCCGCCGTCGTCGAGGTGCCGCCCGGGAAGGTGGTCGTGCATACGGTTGATTATTTTCGGTCGTTCCTCGATGATCCATATGTTTTTGGGCAAATTGCCGCCAATCATGCCCTCAGCGATATTTTTGCCATGGGGGCAGAAGCCCAATCGGCACTTGCGATCGC